>JABGPJ010000127.1:0-28512 GCA_018645005.1 Deltaproteobacteria bacterium
TGTGAATAAAACAATTGTCTCCTATGACATGTAACACTGTATATATCCTAATAATACTCAGTTATGTCCGGTCAGGTTTTTGCAGACTAAAAGCTGAATGACAAATCCAGCTTCTGCGCATAAGGATCTAAAGATTTTCTATGTTTGCTTCACGAAAAACCGTCAAACTCGCCTGCCTCGCTTAAACAAGGCTCATTTCCGTTACACTAAACTTAGAAAATCTAATAAACCCTTATAAGCTTGATCCAGGGTTCATCATTCAGCTTTCTGCAAAAACCTAACCGGACAATGATGAAGAACACTAATTATACTGATAAAAACCACGACCGGACTTTTTACCTAACCAACCGGTTTCAACGTATTTTCTCAGTAGCGGACAGGGACGGTATTTGGAGTCTTTGAACCCGTCATAGAGCGTTTCCATTATGGCCAGACAAGTGTCCAGACCTATTAAATCAGCCAGTGCCAATGGCCCCATGGGATGATTCATCCCCAACTTCATCACAGTATCAATATCCTCACATGTTCCCACATTTTGATAAAGGCAGAACACAGCTTCATTGATCATCGGCATAAGTATTCGGTTAGCGATAAATCCTGGAAAATCGTTTGCTTCAGCAGGCGTTTTGCCGAATTTAAGGGATAGATCCCAGGTTGTTTTAAAGGTCTCCTGGGATGTCGCCAGACCTTTTATCACTTCAACCAATTTCATCACCGGCACCGGGTTCATGAAATGCATTCCGATGACAAGCTCCGGGCGGGCGGTTGCGCCTGCAATGCGACCAATAGGAATGGACGATGTATTCGTTGCCAGAATAACCTGGGATGGACATATTTCATCAAGGTCTTGAAAGATCTTAAGTTTCAGTTTTTCATTTTCAGTAGCAGCTTCAACAACGAAATCAGCACCCTTAAGGTCAGTTAAAACGATACTGGTTTTGATACGGCTTAGAACAGCGTTTGCTTCTTCGCCAGTCATTCTGCCTTTTTCGACATTACGGGACAGGTTTTTCTCGATGTTTGCTTTCCCTTTTTCTACAAATTCCGTCTTAATATCGTTCATAATCACGTCAAGTCCTGATACCGCAGCGACTTGAGCAATACCGTTTCCCATCTGCCCTGCCCCAATAACACCAAATGTTTTTATTGACATATGTCCTCTCCCTTAAAAATAAATGTTGAACTCAATTCTTCGTTAGCGTTTGTTTAATGTTTTTTATACCAAGATAAGGTGAACTACGAAAGAGCAATTATTGAAGTAACCGATCTGGATTGATATGTTCGCAAATTATCGGTCGGTAATAAAAAATAATTTGCTCTTAATTTTGAGACTGTTGAATAAAATAAATTAGTCCCGCTAATCAAAGGATATATAATTCTTTTAGCGAACAGACGTCATTTCAAAACAAGAAAACGGTTTACGAAAACATCATCATTTTCTATAAACTATGAATTAACAGACGACACTTTACAAAACAAAAAAGTAATATGAAAGGTAGCTATTCAGTATACCCTCCTTCGAGAGGGTTCTGATTTAAAACACGCATGAATCCATCCATGGAGCAGTTGGAAAACGTCCTGTGTTCCATCGTTTTAAATCCCAACCCTCTCGATTCCGGAGAGGTGCTGAATAGAAACCATGAAAGTTGCCCTGAGTTTAACAAGCAATCATCGAAACGGGACTTTTCAATTTTCGATGAAACCTTATTGAGACCGTACGACATTTGATTTGGAGACACGCTTTGCAAATAGATAAAATTAACAGAGAACGAATCAAGAATCTAAAAGAAGAGAAACATTTTATGAGGTTGGGAGGTGGGGAAGCCCGTCTCAAAGCTCAGAATGTGAAAGGGAAAATGACGGTCTGGCAACGAATTGAGTATCTCGTAGATCCGGACACTTTTGTTGAGGCGGGCAGCTTTATTGAACTTCGCAACGAAAACTTTGGTCTTGAAAAAAGTAGAACCCCTGGCGATGGCGTAGTTACGGGATTTGGCCGCGTTAATGGACAATTGACATACATTGCAGCCCAGGATTTTACTGTCCTGGGTGGATCGCTTGGAGAGATGCATGGAAAAAAAATTGCAGCTATTATGGACCTGGCTATTCAAAATGGTGCTCCAATGATCACACTGAACGACTCTGTTGGTGCTCGTATACAAGAAGGCATAGGTGCACTTGCGGGATATGGAGAGGTTTTTTTCCGCAATACCAAAGCATCTGGGGTTATTCCTCAGATCAGTGTCATCATGGGGCCCTGTGCTGGAGGTGCCGTATATTCTCCCGGACTAACTGATTTCATCGTTATGGTGAAAGACACTTCGAATATGTTCATTACCGGCCCAGAGATTATCAAATCAGTAACGGGAGAAGTCGTTACGAAGGATGAACTTGGGGGTCCTGATGTTCATATGGCGCGATCAGGTGTGGTGACACATGTCGGTGAGGATGATGAATCAACGCTGGACTGGGTCAAGAAACTTCTCTCCTACCTACCTGCCAATAATCTAGAATTTCCTCCTGTGGGGAATCAAGCGGGCACAGAATTGAACAACGAAATTCCACAGGAAAATCTTGTTCCATCCAATACCACGAAACCTTACGATGTATTCCAAGTCGTCAATTCCATTGTCGATCCTATGTCTTTTTTAGAACTCCAGTCTGAATACGCCAAAAACATTCTCATCGGATTTGCACGTCTTTATGGAAAAACCATCGGAATTGTCGCGAATAATCCCAGCGAGCTTGCCGGATGCCTGGATGTCAACGCATCAGATAAGGCCGCCCGGTTTGTCCGGTTTTGTGACGCCTTTAATATTCCGTTGCTCACATTTGTCGATGTTCCTGGTTTTTTGCCTGGAACCGATCAGGAGTATGCAGGAATCATAAGACATGGAGCGAAACTCCTTTATGCTTATAGTGAAGCGACCGTCACCAAATTGACCGTGATTTTGCGCAAGGCATATGGCGGCGCGTATATCTGCATGTGCTCCAAGCATCTGGGCGCAGACATGGTCGTTGCCTGGCCCGGATCTGAAATCGCAGTGATGGGACCCAAAGGGGCTGTGAGTATCGTTTTTAAAAATGAGATCAGCGAGTCAAAAAACCCTGAAAAAAAGGCGGTGGAGTGTGAATCATTATACATGGATACTGTCTCCAACCCAAAAATAGCGGCATCTCAGGGTTATATTGACGATGTTATTGAACCAGGAGAGACACGGCATATCGTTGGAAGTTACCTGCTATCGATGACAGGAAAAAGAGTTGAAGCCCCCAAGCGTAAACACGGAAACATCCCCCTATAGGGTTGCTGAGCATATAGAGATAATTGGGGTAGTCTTAGAGGTGTTTAAATGATTGAAAAAGCTCGACATGCCAGTAAAAACTGCTCTATATTTATTATTATCGATGAGTTGAATTTTTTTTGATAAATCAGGCAGGATTCTAAATTTCGGAGTGTTCTAAATGTTTTCAAAAGTGCTAATTGCCAATCGAGGATTGATTCTGGCAAATTGTGTAAGGGCTGTACAGGAACTGGGTGGCAAGGCTGTTGCTATATATGAAACAGAAGATGAAAACAATGCGGGTGTTCGGAATGCAGACGAAGCTTATGAAATTCAAAACTCGTCAGCAACACGGGCCTATGCGGATGTTGATCAGATCGTCAAACTGGCGAAAAAACTTAAAGTGGATGCAGTGCTTTCCGGGTATGGTTTTTTGTCGCAAAATGCTGAATTTATAAAAAAACTACAAAAGATTGGCATCACAACCATCGCCCCAACACTGGAAGGAATCCACAATCTCTCAGATAAGCCATTGATCAGAAAGTTGGCGATGAAACTCGGGCTTTATATTCTTCCCGGCTCCAGCAACTGCTTGGACTATACAGAGATAAAAAAAGAAGCGAATTCTATCGGTTATCCGTTAATGATAAAAGCCACACACGGATATGGCGGAAAAGGGATTAGAGTCGTGGAAAGGGCCTCGGAACTTCGATCAACTTACGAATTTATTAAGTCTCAGTGCCACAAGTTTTCCATGAACTCGAATGAAGTATATATCGAAAAATTCCTGCCCAAGGCCCACCACATCGAATTTCCTGTATTGAGAGACAAGACGGGAGACGTTGCGATTTTCCCCGAACAGTGGTGTTCTGTCCAGAGACGTTTTCAAAAACAATTGGTTGAAACACCTTCTCAGATAATCACTGCTCAAAAAAGAGAACAATTACAACAGGTGATTCGAAAACTCATTAACAAATTGGATATATGTGGTTTCGCTTCTGTGGAATTTCTGGTTGATGAAGATGTCACCTATTTCCTGAAGGTCAATGGATACATACAACCATTTTACACGGGAACGAGCCTGTTGACAGGGGTTGATCTCCTCAAAGAACAGATTAGGATTTTCGCCGGACACCCACTGAGTATCAAGTCAGATCGCATCAAAAAAAATGGACATGTCATCAGTGTTTCTATTTGTGCTGAAGATCCGGATAACAATTTTGCGCCTTCTCCCGGAAAAATAGATCGTTTCTACTACCCTTTCGGACAAGGTATTAACGTTCAGACCAACGTCTTCAGTGGTGATACTGTTGCAACTTTTTACGATCCAATGATTGCCAAGGTGATTGTACGCGATGCCTCTCGAAAAGAAGCAATCAGCCGTATGAAGGTTGCTTTGGATAATTTCTTTATCGATGGGATCAAAACAAATATCCCCCTGATGCGAGCGATCCTGAATTCAGAAGATTTCAGGCAGCGCAACGTCAATATTTCCTATATACCCAATCTGGTAAAAAGAAATAAAATAACACAGGAATTGAAAAACCCTGAAGATGAGCAAATTGCAGCAATTATTGCAGCACTGGATTTACACTATGATGCGAACAGCCAACAGATATTGGAGGCTGCAAAGGAAGATTCTCTCTGGACGACAGCAGCCCGCTGGCTCAGTCAAAAAAATCGATTCAATAGGAATATTTGATTAAGAATAACTGTTTCAAGTGTACACCCGGTCATACCATCACAAATCAGGAAAAAATGAAATATACAGTTCGTTGTGGCAAAAAACACCAGGTAAAAATCGAGCGGAGCGTTAATACAAATAAAGAGATTGACATTCAGGTGGGGAAA
This sequence comes from Deltaproteobacteria bacterium, assembly GCA_018645005.1. Taxonomy (GTDB): domain Bacteria; phylum SAR324; class SAR324; order XYD2-FULL-50-16; family XYD2-FULL-50-16; genus JAHJRI01. Next base: position 5,136 of record JABGPJ010000127.1, read on the forward strand.
AAAACCTTTACCGCAGCAATAAAGGATGTTCATCCGGACGGGACTCTGAGAACCGTTATCATCAACAATAAAATTTATCCGGTTCAAATTGATAAACGAATTGACGGTTTTCCTGAAAAAGTAATTCTGAATGGTGTGACCTTCGATGTGGAGATTGAAAAAGTAGAATCTACCCGTTATCGCCCAAAAAGTGCTGATAAAAAAATTAGTGGCGCCATCAAGTCCTCATTACCGGGACAAATTATCGCCATACTTGTTAAAAAGGGAGATCGGGTTAAGAAAGGACAGCCATTAATCATTCTCGAATCTATGAAAATGGAAAATGAAGTGCTCTCACCAAAAAATGGTGTTATCGCAAAGATACATGTCAAACTAGGTCAGGTCGTCTTGAAAACGCATCTGTTGGTAGAAGTTACCTGAAGAGAAAAATCAGAAATTGATGTCGGAATCTACTGACAATGCAGCAGGTCAGATAGGCGGCAAGTGTGAACATAGCTGACGGATCTGCTTTTCATAAGTACTCAGCTGCTATCTTCAGAACGTCACCTACCGTAAAAGTTTGATCTTTTTCTGGATTGATCAACAAACTGTTATCCGGAAAACTTACATCCATTGCCTGTTCAAGAGCCATAGTCACTTCAACCATGTGCAACTCATCTGCACCTAGTTCATGGAACGTAAGTTCGTGTGACATTGCCTCACTATCGACTTCAATAATATCAGCAATAATCTGCATAATTATTTTTTCTTCTTTGTTCATAATGGATAGATTTGGTTAACTGTTTTTTTAGTGAATAGTCGTCTAAGAATAATACAGTTTGTGAAAAAAGCAAACTTTTTATAGGACACTCAGGATTAAATTTAGTCATGAAATAGGTTGATCACATCCGCTTCTCCAGGTTGAATAACTCTCCGAAAAATCAATTGGATGGGGATCTAATCTGTCAGCATCCTGACAAAATGGGCAAAATCTTCTTAATTTAACATTTATTATATTTTGGCTTGACAGCCTGCATTTATTTATTTAAACAGTTCTTGTGTAAGATAATTTTTACATTAAACCACACAAGATCTAAACTGCTTTTTCTTCTTCCTGGTTTCATGAATTCTAATCATACTGTTGAAAATGGATAAACATAAAATTGATTCGATTTTAAAAGGGTTTTATGAGTGTAAGTCCCCAAAAACGGCCCAATTATATCAATCTGACTTGGATTCGTTCAGGGATTATTTGGGCGTCGACAATTTGCAGTCTGCTCTCATCAGTTTTTTTAAAGTCCCTCACAGCCGGGCAAATTTAACTGTTTTACATTATAAATCCTTAATGCACGAAGACGGGTTGAAGCCAGCAACTATCAATCGAAGGCTTTCTGCCTTACGTTCCCTTGTGAAGGGAGCTCGAAAAGATGGTTATCTCCGCTGGGAACTGGATGTAAATAACGAAAAAAAACCATCTCAGAACGTTATAACGCCATTGAGCAGTGATGATTTTGATTCTATTTTGAAACTCGCTGGAAGTCAGCGGAATCCCTTGAAATCTGCGCGGGATACAGCCATTTTAAGATTGTTGCACGATCTGGCCATGCGACGTAGCAGTGTTGTTAATCTTGATTATTCAGATATCAATTTCAGCGAAAACAGCATCTCAGTGAACATACCCGGCACAAAAGCAAAAACCGCTAAGCTTCTTCCCGCTAAAACAACACAATCATTGCAGCGCTGGCTATCTTTTCGAGGTCGAAAAAAGGGGCCTCTGTTCACAAACTGTGATCATGCGGGGAAAGGGAAGAGGCTGACGGGTACAAGTATCTACCGAATTGTCCGTCAACTTGGCGAGAAGATTGATATTGACACTGGACCGCTCGGGATTCGCCAAACAGCCATTATCAAAGCGCTTGATAAAGCCAAGGGAGCAGGAATCAGGATGTCTGATATCGCGGCTTTCTCTGACCACCAACATTTATCTTCTCTCAAGGCGTATGCTGAACATCGCGCCCAAGTCCAGCAGCGCCTGTCAGATTTAGTGTCAGAATAGTGCTGCCGATTTAAGGTCACCAACAGTTTTTAAGCGTTGCAGGTTTTACCCATTACTAAAATTACAAGGGATTTTTCATCATTTTAACTTTCTGTTTCAGCCTAACTACCGTTTTTTTCAGCCTCTTGAGTTCGCGGTCGGTTTCATTTTTATATTTTATAAAAACAATTTTGCTGACCAGCTGATCCACCACTTTTTCTGTTTTGACTACATCTTCGTTTTTCTGCACGTTGCTCTGCGTGAAGGTAAGAATCAATTTCTGCTGTATATTGGTAATCTCTTTTATTTCATTGAACATTTCATTAAGACCGTAGGCCGTCACGATCACAAAAATCAGAAAAAGTAAGACTGTTGTGGCTTGAATCAGTTTCGTCCACTTATCTGCACTCCTCCTACTCGCCATAGTTTTCAATGTTTAGTGAGGTAATAAAAAAGGTCGGCTATTGATATCCGGCTTGTGAGATTTGGATCTTAGTCGGATAGCCATTATTTTGTCAAATGAGAGGGTTGCGCCTATATTTCGTAGTGTGCCTTAAAAGTACGTTATGAACTGAAGAGATAGGGACTGAATTTCAGGTACATTACTTCCAACAAACACTTTTTCCAATTCGATTCGAGTCTCCCAGGGATTGTTGATAATATTTTTTTCAAGTAGATAGCGGTTTCCGTAGGATAAAAAACTGCTTAACCCATAAGATAGATAGCCATCATTCTGAGATGCGCCATCCAGCTTTTGACTCCCAATTGACTGCATGCGAGCCCCTCCTCCATACCCTAATTGTTCTGAGTGGGCCGAAACCTCAAATTTCATATTGAAGTTGTTGCTCTGCTGTTTGAGTATTTCCTGCCCATTGATGGATTTGATTTTTGCATCTTCTATAAAGATGTGCTCGATTTCCAAAAACGTCATCAGAGAAGAGCGAATTGAAAACAGATACCAGCGTAAGAACAAAGAAAGTTCTTTCGAACCGCTCCCCAGTGGCATTTTCTCTGCTACGTCGTTGTTCAATGGCGCATTATCATCAATAAGTTTCAACCCCAACTGGAAGTCGGCTTGATCTGTATAGAAAAGTCGCCATAATCCCCAAATTTCTGTATCTCCCAAACCGCTGGCTTCAGCATCACCCAGACTATCCACAAATGCGGCCTCTGCCGGATCATTCAGACTGAGATTTGAATTTCGTCTGCTAGAGAGATACGGAACGGTAATGCCAAGATTAATCGATGCAAATAACCCGTATTGGAAGTGTAACCGTGTCCGTGTTTCTTCATAACTGATAGAACCGGTGACCGCATCTATATCAATATTGTTGCGTTTACGAAGCATGTCCAAAGCCGATATCCTTTGGCTATTATCTGCATAAAAGTCTTTATAAGATGATATGAAAGAATCTACCGTGATCAAGCTTAAGCTTTTTGGAACAAACTCAGCTGTTTGCGCTATTACGGTTTGGCACATGGTCCAGACAATAAGCAGTGTAATCAGTAAATATTTTTTCATGTTGTTGTTAAAACACCGTTTTTGGAAATAAATTCTTCTCATGCTTTTTTGTTTGAATGTAATCGATGAGGCCATCGTTCGTTCCTAAACGGAACCCAAGGCAACCCTCAAGGCTGGTTGTAATGCATCAGATAGATATAAATTCATTGTCTAGCAGATCCTGTAGTACTGATTCGATGGGAAGCCCGACAACATTGTTATATGATCCCTCAATTGAATCAACCAGAAATGTCCCGATTCCTTGTATAGAATAAGCGCCTGCTTTGTCCAATGGTTCTTTTGAAGCTGCGTAGACAGCCAGCAGATCGTTTGAAACTTGATTGAAAACCACTTTGGTGGTAACATCCCGCAGAATTTCCTGACGGTTTTTGCTATCGAAGATGAAATAGGCGGTGATCACTAAGTGACTATTCCCGTTTAGTTTTTGGAGCATCGGCAAAACTGCGTTTTCAGTTTCGGGTTTTCCAAGGATTTTGTTATCGATAACGACGATGGTATCTGCAGCAATCACAATTTCATTGTCCTCAAGTTTATCGGCAACAGCACGTCCCTTTTCACTCGCCAGCCTCCGGGCAAATAAAACTGGCTCTTCTCCCTTTTGAGCCGTTTCGTCAATACTGCTGGTCAGGATATTGAATTTCAGATTGTAACGTTCCAAATATTGCCGCCTTCTCGGAGAGCCGGATGCCAAAATAAACTTTCGATTCTGCTTGAACTTCATGATTAAAAAATTTAATTTTAGGTGTGAAGGTGTGTTTGATCAATCTGTAACCGTTGTTTAAGTTTCGAAACGGTTAATTTGAAACGGAGGTGGAGGTTCGACTTTGGCAAAATAGTACTCAATAATTTCTTTAGTCAAACGGGCCGCATTTGAGCCAGATTCTCCATTTTCCAACATCACAACTGATGCAATTTGCGGCTCCTCAATGGGAGCATATGCAATGAACCAGGCGTGATTCAGAAATTTTTTATCCAGTTTTCCCTTTTCTGTAAGAATTTTCTGACGTGTTTTAAAACTGACAACCTGAGTTGTCCCCGTTTTGCCGGCTATTGAGACGATATTGGACTGCGCTACACGACCGGTTCCATTTTCACCCTGCACATTTTGAATCATCCCCTGCTGCAAAAGTTCCAAAGTTTCGTTCCTAATATCTATTTTTTCTCTGACCGTCTTGAAGTGTTCTATCTTTTTTTTCTGCCGGCTCTTTTCGGCCTCGGAACCGGTAAGATTGGTAACGATGCTTTTAACCAGTCGCGGCTTGACCATAAACCCAGAGTTCGCAATAGTACTAGCATAACGAACCATCTGTATTGGCGTAACGGCCACAAAACCCTGCCCTATGGAAGAATTCAGAGTTTCGCCCAATCTCCAATTTTCTTTGAACCGCTTGGAAAACCACTGTCTGTCAGGGATATGCCCTGAATTCTCATTTAGCAGATCAATTCCAGTCGGCAGGCCTAATCCTAAACGATTGGCATATTGCTTTATTTTATCAATACCTATTTCCAGGGAAATTTCGAAAAAGAATACATTACACGAATTTTCCAAAGCCTCGACTACATTCAGCTTTCCATGACCTGACCGTTTCCAGCAATGTACCCGCCTGTTACCAACAGTGACATGTCCTTTGCAGTTGTGAATCGTATCTTCATGGATGATACCCATTTCCAACGCGGCTGCGGCCACTGCCATTTTAAAAGTCGATCCCGGGGAATAAACCCCTTGAATTGCTTTATTGTTGAGCACATGGGATTTATCATTCTGCATCTCGCGCCAGCGTTCAGTGCTTATTCCTTGTGAAAACTCATTTGGATCAAAGGCCGGTAGGCTGATCATCGAGAGAACTTCGCCATTTTCAGGGTTCATAACAACGGCTGCTCCTTTTTGACCACGCATAATCTGTTCGATTTTTTGTTGCAATTTGCTATTGATCGAAAGGACGATGTCTTTTCCAGGTTTGGGTTTGATGGGATTTGGAAACTCGCGAATCTCCCTGCCTGCATTATCAACCTCAATTTGCCGTCCCCCATCTGTTCCTATAAGTTGTTGATTATAAACAGACTCAACACCTTCCTGCCCAATGGTTTTAGCCGATTGAGTTTTATTGATCGGCATTTTTTTTAATTGCGATTTAGTAATTTGGCTCATATACCCGCAAACATGAGACGCCAATGGAAACTCCATTGTTTTTGGAATCGGGTAGTACCGTTTTGGAATCACCTTAATGGACACACCGGGAAATTCTTCCTGGTAGGTTCCGATCAATGCGATCTGACGAAATGAGAGGTTTTCGTATAGTTGGATTGGATGAAATTGCGCCCTTTTTCTGCTATTTTTCAGTGCTCTTTCCAGATGCTGTAAAGGAATCTTGAGTGTTTGCGAAACTTTACGCAGTACCATTTTTACATCGTCGGTATCTTCCCTCACAAGCATTAGCGTATATGATGGGATATTTTTTGCGATAATAACTGATTTTCTGTCATAAATGATGCCGCGAGGTGAGGCCTCTGACACCAGTCTGATCCGGTTTCCCTTGGATAGATTACTATAGGTCTCTCCGTTTGGAATCTGCAAATTCCAAAGACGCCAGATGATCCCCGCAAACGGAATACCAATGATAGACCGGATTATCAAATCTCTGCGGCTAAACAGCTGTAATTCTTCGAAAGTTAATGGCTCTTCTTTCAAAATTTTCTCATTGCAAGTCGGACCCTGTACCGGGACTCCATCATGAAAAGCAGATAGAGACTCGGAATAGTCAGAATAGCGGTTGGTATGATTTCAGTCGTGATCAAGCCAAGCAGCCAGCGAAATGTCATGTCACCCTCAGCGAAAAACAGGTTCAGTAGGAAATAAACGAGTAAATTATTGATCAACGTAACCGCAGAGACAACAATGACAGAGACGAGATTGGAACCCTGATAAATTTTCACCGCATACCAGCGGATAAAAAATGAGATCAGAAAAAAGGAAAACCCGTAAATACCAAACGGAATGGTAGAAAAACAGTCCGCAGTTAACCCGAAAAATGCAGCCAGGATATGCGTTTCAAATCCTCTCCAGCGAAGACAAAGTAGACATGGAAACAGAAAAAAGAGGTTGGGTTTGAACCACGGAACAATCGCAAACAGAGACGTTTCCAGAAGAACCGCAGCAATCCAAAAGAAAAAACAGATAAAAAATGCCCCCATTTTTTGTCACTTTGTTTCAGTGAACAACGGTTGGTGAATGTTGTAAACACTCCTCAGAACCACCGCCACTTCCTCTATTTTATTCAATTCAACAGCGGGAGACAAGATCACACTTTGAAAAAGGCCAAATTCCTTTTTCTCAATTTTTTTGATCTTACCAACTGTAAATCCTTTTGGAAAAATACCTGCCAGACCGGAGGTAATAATGCGATCATTTTCATAAAGTTCCAGCCTTCTCGGAATTCTGGTGATGATGAGTTCGCCGTCTTTTACGTGCAGCATCGCTTTGGTACGTGTCCTCTGAATCAGGATCGGAAACTGAATGCGAGTATCTGTGATCAGTTGAACGACAGATTGAACAGAAGTAACCGACTGAATCTTGCCGACGATGCCACGGGGTGTGACCACACCAAAGTTAGGTTTAATACCATCATCCGCCCCCTTATTGATAACCAGAATTTTGGAAAATGGCTTATTGATTTCAACGATAACCTCAGCAAACACTTTTTCATTTGGATCTTTCTGTTTGAATTCAAGCAGGTTGAAAAGTCTTTGATAGCCGATGCGAATTTCACGACTTTCCGCATCGATCTCTTCCAGACGTTTAACTTTTTCAAGAAGCACCTTATTCGCTTGCTGAGTGTCAATCAGCCAGATATATCTCAGCCAGGCAGATGTGAGGTGGGTTTCGGCAAAGTGAAAAGCACTTTGAAAAGGATAGGCGATATTTTGTACAATGGCTGAAAACCAGTTATCGGATCGAGACTTTTCTGCTTGGGTGATTAGCAGTATCAGAAAGAAAACGATCAGAAAGATTACAGAAATACGACGACGGTTTTTTTGTAAGAAGTCCAGCATTAAAATTTCTGTTAATCTCGATTCTGACTATGAAATATATTTGAAACGAAAAACGATGAAATTCAGGGTCAATTTAGGCGACCCTGTCTTGTTTAGAGGACAGCGACACTTTTGAGTAAACCGATGTTATCCAGCATCGCACCAACTCCCAGCGCCACGCAGGAAAGCGGATCTTCGGCGTAAATAATCGGCAACCCGGTCCTTTCCCTTAACAAAATATCCATTCCTTTAAGCAGAGAGCCGCCACCGGCCAGTACAATTCCTTTGTCGACGATATCTGCAGCCAGTTCTGGTGGTGTGTCCTCAAGTGCGTTTTTTGTAACCATAACGATCTGATCACAAACATCAGAAAGGGACTCTCTGATCTCGTCATTGCTTAAAATTAAAGTCTTTGGAATCCCGGTTAAAAGGTCCCTCCCTTTCACATCCATGGTCAGGTTTTCATCGGTGGGATACGCAGATCCGATATTGATTTTAATCTGCTCGGCTGTGCGTTCGCCAATTAATAAATTATAACGCTTTTTGATATACTGAATGATCGTATCATCCATAATATCACCGCCCACACGGGTTGAATTACTATAAACGACACCCGCAAGCGAGATAACAGCTACCTCTGTAGTTCCTCCCCCGATATCGATAATCATATTTCCATTTGCTTCAGTAATAGGCAACCCCGCTCCAATGGCAGCAGCCATGGGTTCTTCCACAAGATAAACCTCCCGCGCGCCTGCTGACTCAGCTGACTCTTTCACTGCTCTTTTTTCCACCTGCGTAATGCCGGATGGAACCCCTACAATGACTCTGGGTCTGAACTTAATAAGTGAACTGCTTTTCTGCACTTTTTTAATAAAATGTCGAATCATCTCTGCAGTCACATCAAAATTAGCAATCACGCCATCTTTCATGGGGCGGATGGCTTGTATCGTTCCAGGTGTTCTTCCCAACATGGATTTTGCTTCAGCCCCCACGGCCAGCACCTTGGTTTCTCCCCTCGGATCAGTCTGGACTGCGACAACGGAAGGTTCGCGGATAACTATCCCCTTGCCTGACAAAAACACCAGAGTGTTCGCTGTTCCCAGATCAATGGCGATATCGTTTGAAAAAACTTTCGTTATTCTTTCAAGCATTTTTAAATAATTGTTAAATTTTTGTAGGGTAACTTTGTTTAGAGAGAAAGAAACGGGTTTTCAACGCATAAGTAGCGCTGGCTGACCTCATTTTACCAACAAATCCAGCTGTTTTCCTGCAATTTTTGCTGTATCTGATTTCTAAATAAAAAACGGCTGGAAAATTCATTTAAAGCGCAGAGGTCGTCTTATCCAAAGACAATGTATACCTCAATCATTCTTTCAAATCAATCGAACATGTAAAAAAAATAGCTACTGGGTCATCGGACTTGTTATTACGACTGATTTTATAGTGTAAATCATCTTTTTCAGGGATGAATAGCCTTATTTGCCTGATGACAAACCCTTTTGGTCGAAACGCCAATCAAATAAAAACTATTGCATGAGGCCAAAAAAGAGAGGTAGACTTGCAGACAAGCTTTCTATTTATGAAGAGATAACAAGGCGGCATCAGTTGGTTCGATTTAGCCGCCTCACAAATGTCATGATCACTTATTATTAATTCGTTATACCGTGAGTCGATTAAACGCCAGTCATCCAATTGTTAAGTCCCTTAAAAAGTCCAGAAATGTATCTCAGAGCCTGAGTCGAGAGTTCATCAAGTTCCTCTCAGAATTTGAAGACTGGGAGGGCCAAGCACTCTACTTGCTTAATGATAAAGGTGATAGCATCGAAGAGATAATTGAAGCTCTCTATGATGTGAGCATTAAACAGCAGTTAAAATGGAAGAAACCTAAAACCAAACCGGTTTTTGAAGAAGCCAGCTTCGATCAGTTTTCTCTTCCACCAGACACCCCCTCAAAAGGGAAAAATATTCTCCCGGCCGATTACTACCCCCAATATTCTTTCAAAGACTGGAAACAAGAGCATGGATTTGATTCAATCCCGGTCGAAGTGGGTGATATTCACACGATTATTCGTTTTCAGCAAGTCTACGCCAAGGACAGGGAAGAAAAATTCATCTGGATGTTCAATCGAGCTCGTTATGGAATTCGTGGCTGGGGAAATGAAAAACCCATTAAATCTATCTCTAAATCACTGCTGGACAACAATAACAATCCTGGATGGGTGATCAAGACCTTCCTGGATGAAAATCGTCTGTTAACCGATGAATATGATAATTTCAAAACGGGGACAGAGATTCCCAATCCACTGATCCTATCGTCCAGAGACACTCACGCTCTGATGTTTTTGCTGTTGGGGCACCCATTCACTTTTTATGGCTCCAATACGGTGCCTATTCACAATTCATTTAAAAAGGTTGAATTTGATATTAATGTACATGTGTTATCGAATCACCGCATACTGGCTGGTATTTTCCTGCAGGAAGAGGGTGGAAACCGATTACCAATTATCACAGAAGAGTTTGTCGATAAAGGGCTGATGCTCTACGGTCTGCCAAAGTCAATTATTTTTGATTCGGGTTATTTTGAAATACTACCAACACCGTTACCGGCGCCCATGATCAGAGACTCGTTTAAAGGAGTTCTGATACCAAACGATGAGTGGAGTTACTTTTATGAGCAATGGCAGGCCTGGTACCCTGAAAAGAAGCTCAATGTCATGGATCCGCAGAAAGTTGACCCCCCCAACTTTGAAGCTCGACAGGTCAAAGATTGGAAATACTGGTTAACTATGCCGGAGTCTAAAGTCGATTTGTTTAATTCGGAAAAGGACATCACACATCTGATTCTACATGATGAAACAAAGCGATTTAATACCAATCGACTTGCAATAGATATTGAAAACTATAACGGATCAGATTCAAAACTAAAAAATCCGTCTTCGACACCCAAAGCGGCCAAACTGTTTCAAGTCATCGAATCTGTCTACCATTCTAAAAAAGTTGAAGATTACTACAATGTCGAACGGTATGGTGCCTCTCAACTGTTGATGCTAGCGGAGGAATATCCCTATGCGCTGAGTTTTAACAGGGATATGCACATGATAGCCAATGATTCTTTGGATTTTCGAATCACTGTTATCAGAAATCCCAACAATGAAAACCAGTACCTTCTGAAAGGGGAAATCGGTCAATTTGATAAGAAAAAGAAGTTCAAACCTCTCTTCAATCAAAGTGGTACCCCACCGAAAGCTATTGGCATGGTACCTTCGTTTATCCTCAAAGATGACCAACTTGTTCGTGTCGCTTCGATGTTAAGTGGTCGATTAATCAATGATACGGTTTCTGGAGTAATCGTCGAAGAGTCTGAAATCAGTGATTTTTACTCAGCTGCTCTGCCTTATCTTCGACAACGGAATATTCAGATCCATGACCCGCAGGGCGTGCTGAGAGTGTCTGCACTTTTCAACTACAGGCTCAAAGGTAAAATGACCATCTGGGAGGTAAAGGGCATTCTGATGGGCCGTCTAGATACAGTCATGGTAACTGGTATTGGAGAGTTGCCCTATCCGTTCGATATGAGTGTTGATGAGTTTGAACAAACGCTGGATAAGAAAAAGTATAAAATCCCGAAAGATTTTAATCAGGAAAAAAAGCTGAAAGAGGAGATGTTGGAGCATGGATGGATCGAGGAAGGCGATGGCGACTATTCCATGCGGGAAGATCACAGCATGCGTTTTGTCATGGATATTTTGCCTGGCCAGAATAGCCATTCAATGCTTATATATCTGGGAGCCACCAAGCTGCGTCGATGGAAGACCAAGCAACTGGTCCCTATGATTTCCACGAGTATTAAGTCAGGGATCGACTGGTTTGATGTCGATGTTTCCATGACCATTGATGGAGAGTTGTTTGACTTAAAAAAACTGGTTTCCATGTGGAAAAACGATGAAAAAGCGATCGAACTCTCATCCGGAGAAGGTGTTGCTGTTATCAACTCAGATTGGATTGCTCGATATGCTCCTATTCTGAACAGGCTGATCCAAACTTCAAAAGACAATGATGACGATCCGGCAATAAATATTGAAAAAGTTCTGGCAGAAGCTGAACAAGAGGAAAAAGAACAATCTTTGAAGATCGATAAGTTCCAGATTGGTCTGTTGAGCGAACTGGAGGGTATCGCAACTTCAAAGGAAAGCGACGAAGAGTGGTCGAGAATTCTAAAAAAAGTAAGCTCTTTCAAAGGAATTAAAAATCAACGGATTCCAAAGGAGATCAACGGCGTACTGAGAGACTATCAAAAAGATGGTGTTAACTGGCTTTCCTTCCTGAATGAGTTCGGTTTTGGTGGTATTTTAGCAGATGACATGGGGCTAGGAAAAACCCTGCAAACTCTTGTATTTTTAGCAATACTCAAAAAGAAAAAATTTAAAAAACCAAATATTGTTATTGCCCCAACATCCGTTGTCACCAACTGGATGGCCGAAGTGGATAAATTTGTACCTCACTTCAAAGCGGTTCTGCTTCATGGACAAAAACGGAAGGAGCACTATGATGAAGCCATCAAATCGGATTTAATTATCACAACGTATGGCCTGCTGCAACGAGACCTGGATTGGCTGCGTTCAATCGAATTTCAGGTCATTATTCTTGATGAAGCCCAGAATATTAAAAATGCCCGCTCCAAAACCGCCCAGGCGGTGATGAAATTGAACGGGAAACGTCGATTGACACTTACAGGAACGCCGATTGAAAACTCTGTCATGGAACTCTGGTCACAATTCAATTTTCTTATGCCAGGTTTTTTCGGAAGTATGAAAGAGTTCGAGCGGGATTACATCAAGCCAAAAGGTAGAAAGGGAATCAAGAAAAAACGGCCTGATCATGGACTCCTGCGAAGACAGACACGACCTTTTATTTTACGGCGCCTGAAGCAGGATGTTGCGAAAGAACTTCCTCCAAAAACAGAGCAGACCCTGTTCTGTGAAATGAACGATGACCAGAAAAAATTGTACAATTCTATTCTTGAGATTGTACGGCAGCAGGTCAAAGAGAGAATTTCTGCCGGTGGTATTAAAGGAGCGAAAATTGCGATCTTTGATGCCCTGTTGAAATTAAGACAAATTTGTTGTGATCCACGCCTCAGCCCCTTAGCCGGGACCTCTCCCCCTCAGAGCGCAAAGTTTAATCTGTTTGTTCAGACAATATCGGATATTATTGGTGAGGGACACCGTGTACTGGTCTTCAGTCAGTTTGTGAAGATGCTGAATCTGATGCACGACGACCTTGAAAAGGCTAATATTCCTTTTCTACAATTGGATGGCAGCAGCAAAAATCGGGATGCTCTTGTTGCAAAATTCCAGCAGAGCGATGCTTACCCCGTTTTTTTAATCAGCCTGAAGGCTGGCGGAACTGGAATTAATCTCACAGCTGCAGATTACGTCATACACTATGATCCATGGTGGAATCCGGCTGTAGAAGCGCAAGCAACTGATAGAGCCTATCGTATTGGACAAAAGAACCGTGTCCTTGTATACAAACTCATCACCCGTAACAGTATCGAGGAAAAAATAGTTGAGCTGCAGAAGAAAAAGCAAGCACTTGCCGATAATATCGTTGGCGTTTCCGATACCCTGGAGCAAATGCTTAATATGGATGACATCAGTGATCTTTTCATGACCTGATCCATAAAGCCTGTCTTTCTCAATCGAATCTCAGATTGAATAATCTAATCGAACCCAGATTAAGAACCTAACGCTTTTTTCCGAATTAAATTTTGATCTTATTTGTAACGAGAGGGAGTTTTCAAAAAGTTTTCTTCATTGCATTTCCTCTTTTTTTCAGTTCTTATTTGATTTTCGCGGGTATTGCATAGCGGTTTAGGTTTCTTTTTAGCACTAAATCATATAAAAATTGAAAAGGAAGTTCCTGAACCTGGACTCAATACCCAGACATCAAAGTGTTGCACAACCAGCCGGAATCATAGACAATGGCCCGAAAACCGATCACAAAAAAAGGATTTCAAAAGCTCCAGGACGAGCTCAAAAATCTTATCAAACACGACCGACCTAAAATCATTTCAGACATCGAAGAAGCCCGAGCCCATGGCGATCTGAAAGAGAATGCCGAATACCATGCTGCAAAAGAACGGCAAAGTTTTATTGAAACCAGAATTCAACAACTCAATTTTCTGCTGGCAAACTCAGAAGTAATTGATATTTCGAAAATAGATTCGGATCAGGTTCGCTTCGGTGCGACGGTAACCTATGAAGATATCAATAGTGGTGAAACATTTACCTGGAAAATTGTTGGTGAGGAAGAATCAAATATTGAGGCAAGGGAAATTTCAATTCAATCGCCTATCGCAAGGGCGCTGATTGGAAAGGAAGAAGGGGACGATGTTATTATAAAAGCACCCCGAGGTGATATAGAAATCGAAATTATTTCTATCGATTATCGATAACCTATGTGAATACGTCGTTTTATAAATTGTTTTATACGAAACAGGCGAATATCGAATTCTCAATTCCAAATCCGTCGAGGAGATTAAAAATTTGAATACAGAAGCGATGGTAGCACAACTTAGCGCGCAGGGATCCTTTTTTTCGATGATATATCAGGGAGGCTTCTTGTCTATCATAGTCTTTTTGGTTTTGCTGCTGATGTCTATATTATCCTGGGCAATCATCATCCGGAAATGGGTATATCTCTCCTCACTGACAAAGAGTGCCAAGAGATTTCTTAAGAGGGTTGATATCAGCAGTGGACTGTCCGATGTTCTTCTTCTTTCTGAACAAGAAACGAAAACATACACAGCCCGCCTGTTCAAAGAAGCCTATGCAACATATAGCAAGCAAATAAACCATTTCGAAGCCGAATTAGAAGATATCGATAAAAAACAACTGATACAGAAAATCGAACGTCGGATTGAAAAAGCAATCATCTCTGAAAAAGCCGACATCGAAAAAGAGCTGGGACTCCTGGCGACGATCAGCAGCTCTGCCCCGTTTATTGGATTGTTGGGAACAGTTACCGGAATTATTGATGCATTCTACAGCATTGCCGCACAGGGCGCATCCAGTATCGCTGTGGTAGCCCCGGGTATTTCGGCAGCTCTGGTTGCAACGGCCGTGGGTCTTTTTACAGCGATTCCTGCGCTGATTGCCTATAATATGTTTCGTGAAAAAGTAAGGGCGCTCAGCAACAAGATGGCTGGCTTTGGATTAGACCTGCTAACCTTGTTTGATCAAACTCTTGAAGACAACCTGATCGTCCAGGATGATACATTCCCTGAGATCAGGCTCGGATCCAGATAGAACTGAAAAGGTAACATGCTTACTCAAGACCGAGATATTTATCAACCGATCAGCGAAATCAATGTAACGCCTTTTGTAGACGTTTTATTGGTTCTACTGGTAGTGTTCATGATCACAGCCCCTTTGTTCACGAAAGCGATCAAAGTTCAACTGCCCCAGGAAAATCTCCGTTCGTCGACTGTGAAGGACGCCAGAAAACTGATAATTTCAGTGGACAGAAAGGGAAGGTATCATATTGAGGGTCGTCGCTACCCCACCAAAAAGTTGTTGCCAAAACTAATAGAGTGGAAAGAGCGTAATCCGCAAAACACCGCTTTTATTCGGGCGGACAAGCGAGCGACTGTTGCCCACATGACGTCATTAATGGTTTTGTTAAAAAACAATGGCATAAGCAGACTAGGCTTGCTGGTTGAGGATAAAAAGCCTTAACTTGACAACAAGCTCATCGGTGCAAGCATGAAACTGATCTCCTTTTCCCGTTGTTCTTATCTCATATCGTTGATACTACATCTGTCAGTCCTTATCTCTTTCGTATACATTTCTTACAAACCTAAATCTCATATCCGATCTTTCCAGACATCTGTCTTTTTTGAATCCTCAGCTATTAATAAAAAGCGCGTCAGGGCCCAACAAAGACCATCCATTTTAAAGCCTACACTTAAAGGTTCCCTATCAAAGCCTATACTTAAAGGTTCCCTTTCAAAGCCTACACTTAAAGGTTCCCTTTCAAAGCCTACACTTAAGGGTTCCCTATCAAAAAAACTCAATCTGGACCCCGGAATCAAAAAGAAAAGTACAATTTTTCCTAAAACAGAATCCTTTCGGACCCCCAGTTTAAAAAAAAGATATATTACACCACCGAAACCTGCTCCATTTCAAATGGAAGAGCCGACCGGATTTTTGCGCAAAAACAAACGGACCGGAAAACCGGTTTTACCAATCATAGCAGCTGAGGAACCACCAGAAAATCAGCAACAATCCAAGCCATCTAGCGCGGTTCAATCGGGTTCTGAAAAATCCGGTTCCAAATCACAGACTTTGGAATCTGAAAAGCCGTTCATTCCTGACCCATCTTCCATTAAGACCGATTCGCATGACACAACTTCTTCAAAAAGCAGGGGATCATCCGTCTGGCAGAAAAAATCAGACTTAATGGTTTACCGCAATTCGTTAGCAAAACTAGTCACTGCAAACTGGATTGTTCCCCCCACATCTGTGAAGGAGTTTCAAATCCTGATTGCCGCTTATATTGGCCCACGGGGGAACCTGATATCAATCCAGCCTATAAAGCGTTCAGGTCTGGCAATTCTAGATGCAGCAGCGGAAAGAGCCATTCGTGTCTCAACCCCTTTTCCGGAATTTCCAAAATCTTTTCAGAAAGATCTGACAGCCTACCGCGCTGTTTTCCGGTTTACACCTGACAAAGTAGCAAATTGACATTATGATGCCTTTAAATCGAAACCATTCTTTTTACATAAGAAGTTACAACCAGTTGCCCATGCTTTTACGTTCCTTTTTCATTATTGCATTCATAGCTATGGCCTTTTCCGGGTATTCTCAGGAAACAACCCCATTTAGTGAAAAAGATATTATTGATATTGTTGGCTTGAACTATGGTAGATTACAACTGACAATGGATGTCGAAACTCCAATTGGCGCGGAATCCGGAGAGATGGATCAGCTTGTATCCCTGCTTCGAAAAAACCTGTTGTGGTCTGGTATGTTTGATATTCGCGATAGCATTGATGACTCCGACATCCAACTGAAAATCAGGTATGTTCCCGGTCAGATGATCCGGGCCTGGATTTATTCCCAGGAGGAGGTACTGCTTTTTGACGAATCAAAATCGCTTCTGGATACGGTTCAAGTCGAGCCGACCATTCTGGAACTGGTAGAAGAGATCATCTTTCAATTAACCGGTGAAAAAAGTATTTTCAGAAGCGCTATCGTTTACGTTCGAAAAGAAAACAACGGAAGTTTTGGTAAAAATGACAACGGTAATTACGAGCTTGTGATGACCGATACGTTTGGTAGTAAATCAAAGGTACTCCTCAATGATGGCAAATTTAACATTCTGCCACGCTGGAATCCCGATGGACGTTCGGTTCTTTTTACCTCTTTGGGCAAGCAGGGAAGCCGCTTAAAAAGGATTGATATCGAGGACGGAAAGGTTCAAACCCTTTTTGAAGAGATGGGGAAACTCAGCGGGGGAACCTG
Organism: Deltaproteobacteria bacterium; assembly: GCA_018645005.1. GTDB lineage: Bacteria > SAR324 > SAR324 > XYD2-FULL-50-16 > XYD2-FULL-50-16 > JAHJRI01. Next base: position 22,228 of record JABGPJ010000127.1, read on the forward strand.
GGGGAATAATGGGACCGAATTGGTCATCACATTGGTAAAACGAGGAAATACGGATCTGTTCAGGATTAATCTGAAAGGAAAAATCCTGGAAAAGATAACCTCACGTTCCTCTTCTGAATCAAATCCGAGGTGGTCACCAGATAACAACAGGCTGCTTTTTGTATCCAACAGATCTGGAAGTATTCAAATATATCAACGAGATTTCATTAATAAGGAAACATTCAGAATGACTTTTGAAGGGTCGTACAACGTCGAGCCCAGTTGGAGTAATGATGGGGCAAATATTGTTTATGCTGGAAAAAAAGATAGAAAATTTCAACTCTTCATCATGGACAGAGAGGGACAATATGTCCAGCAACTAACTCACAACAATGAGTCGTCTGAACAACCCATCTGGTCGCCCAATGGAAGACAGATCCTCTTTATTGCCAAAGTAGGGTCTGATCAGAAACTATTTTTGATCCGTGCTGATGGAACCTTTAGAAGACGCTTAACCGACTCAGGCCCTGGAATTAGTGAATTTAATCCAACCTGGACATCTCACTTTCAATGGAAAACAGGAAAAAACTGAATCACTAAATTGAATATTACAAATAAACCCCCTTGAGAGCACTAAAAATGCCAACTTTCAAATCAATAACCGTCACGCTGCTCATCTGTTCATTTTTGTTTTCCTGCACCCAATCCCAGCTTCCACGTCAGGAGAATATTAAGATTTTGATTCTGGAACAACGAATTGTGGCACTTGAGCAGGAGAAATTAAAATCGCTTGCAGATCTGCGAGCTGAAACCTCGCGCCTACTAAAAAAAGTGCGGAAAGAAATTGAAAACTTCAGAAGATCTCAACGGTTTTTTATTGCAGAGCTTGATAGCCTGAAGAAAGATGCATCTGTAATTACCGATGACAATGAAAAAGTTCAGCATGCGGTCCGCAAAAACAGCATCCGTATCCGACAACTTTTAAAAAGAACAGGAGACCAGATCCTTGCCCTTGAAGAGCTGCAAAAATTCTTCAAAAGCAGTATCAATACATCAACATCAGTCTCACTAAAAGAAAGATCAACCTTTGACAAAGTGTTTCGGCAATACAAAAAAAAGAATTTTAAAGTCGCTTTGGTTGGGTTCAAAAACTTCCGCAAGAATTTTCCTGATTCTGAACTTGCTGATGATGCGATGTTTTTTGTCGCTTATATCTATTTCTTAACCGGGCAATATAACGCCTCTTCACTTCGCTTTTTTGAACTACTTGAACAGTATCCGGATTCCAAACACGTTAACGATAGCAAATGGTGGCTCGGCATCTCACTGGAGAGAACAGGTGATATTAATGGTGCATTGGATCTATTCCGTGAGTTGAGCACACTTGAAGATCAAAATCCCTTGCGGATCAAGGCAGTAATCCGTTTGGAAGAACTTGAATCGAATATCCCCGCCAAGCAGTAAAAAACAAGATTCGCCTAACGTCAAACCCGGTTACGCCATGTCTAAAGTTGCTATCGTACAGATGACGTCAACAGCCAACTACGAAGAAAATCTCAAGAAATCACTCTCCTTTATCGAGGAAGGATCAAGGCTGAAAGCAGATCTAATTGCTTTTCCGGAAAATTTTTTGCTGATCGGCAATTCCAATATTTATACGTCAGATACGGTACCAGACGCAGAAAAGGTAAAGAATATTTTTCAGAAAAAAGCAGTGGATTGCGGTATATCCATCCTTATGGGGAGCATCCTGGAAAAACATCCCTCAAGAACGGCGAAATATTACAATACATCGATTTTGATAGATCAGTCTGGCAAGGTATGTGCGGAATACAGAAAAATTCACCTATTCGATATCACTCACCCGGATGTTGTTTATCAGGAATCCTTGCATATTATCGCTGGTAATGATATTTCTATCTGTAATCATCCCATTGGTGTTGTTGGACTTACTATCTGTTATGACTTACGTTTTCCAATGCACTTCCAAAAACTGACAGATGCCGGAGCTGAAATCGTTTTTGTTCCAGCCGCTTTTACTGTTCCAACCGGCAAGGCCCACTGGCTGACCCTGCTTAAAGCGAGGGCAATCGAAAATCAGATATTTATAATTGCACCCGCACAGGTAGGAAGACATAATCCCATCAAAGAATCGTTTGGAAACAGCGTTCTGATCAATCCGTGGGGAGAAATTCTTGCCCAGGCCACTGATGGGGAAGGCATCATGACCGGGGAAATCGATTTATCAAAAATGCATGAAACCCGAAAGAGAATGCCTGTCTTTGAACACAAAGTGAAGGGGGTTGACCGGTTTTCTTAGACACAGAAACGATTTTAGATGGTTAAACTGATGATTGAAGACTTTTATGCATTATTGACTGAGTGGCTTCAACAGAAGGATTACCTGACGATCATCAATTCTACATGTTATCCACTTATCAATTCACCGGAAAAAAATCCGGACTATAAAACACTTTGGGATAGATTCTTAAAATCACTGCTTCCAAAAAACTATCAGTATTTCATTTCGCTTCATCCTTATCTTCTTGAATCCTTTGTTGTGGATTTGACAACATTGAGCCAATATACGGTGCAACAGAGGGTTACAAAACTTATTGAGCGGAGTTTTTTCAATATTCTGCCCGATATGGACCAAACCATCATCAAAAGCCGGATTCTGGATTTCCATAGCCAATTGGACAGATGGGCAGATGGCTCATGGCATCAACAGATTCAGATGGATCGTTCTGGTGCCATCGACAAACTACAAAGACATGCTGGATTCGAAAATGATTGGGACACTGCCGCTTTTCTAGCAGATTGCGGATACTGGTACCCATCTTCCCGTGCTTCACTGAAGGCCTGGAATAAATTCTCCGGCAACACTTCTTCCCCGACTGAACTGTTTGAATGGTGGGATCTTCTCAAAAAAATAGCGACTGAGCCAAAGAAACTGTTTGCACTGGATTTTACTTTTGAAAGGACTTTTGGAGCTCGGGCAATACCCGGCATGCCCACGTTTTGTATCACCCCGGCTGCCTGCTTTGAATGTCCGTTGAATACAGACTGTAGCTACTACAAGGCAAGCGTTAAATTAAACCCCGGCATTAACCTTGAAAATTTAATCCGGATGGATGATATCAACAAAATAGAGACCACACAACTCATATCCTACCTGGCTGGAGAACGATGGACAGAATCACCATTTCAAAAAAGACTGATAAATAACTATCCCGAATTGTTACAGGCATTATCGGCTGATGTCCATCCCGGGTCGGACGATGAGCGCCTTGTTCTTTTTCTGAAAGGGTTGCAGGCAATTTCTGAAAGATCTGAATCCCGGAAAACGATCACTGATAGTGTTGTTTTCTGTAAAAGCGATATTATTTTCAAAGAGTTGAGGTTTGAGCTTGCCAAACAAAAACAGGAGGCGTTTTACACTTTGATTTTGGATAACAAGCATCGTAAAATCCTGCTTAAATTAATTACAAGAGGAACACTTAACCAAAGCCTTGTGCACCCAAGGGAAGTCTTCGCACCTGCTATCCAATTACGAGCGGCAGCAGTCATTCTGATCCATAATCATCCCAGTGGAGACCCGCATCCATCAAGTCAAGATATTGATATAACAAAGCGATTAATAGAGGTCGGCAATATTGTTGGAATCAATGTTCTCGATCATGTTATCATAGGTCAAGAAACTTATTTTAGTTTTGCTGATGAAGAGTTAATGTGATGGATGGCGGCCAGTTGATTTTCTACGTGTCAAACGGCTGCCATTCACCCGCGATTTAATAAGTGAGAAATAATTTTGAAGTTTATTGATACTGCAAAAATCTATATCAAATCTGGGAAGGGCGGCGCTGGTTGCGCGTCCATGCGTAGAGAAAAGTTTATTGAATTCGGAGGACCCAACGGCGGTGACGGCGGTCGTGGCGGTGATGTTTACTTCAAAGGGGATGCGAGTCTGACCAGCCTGTTCGACCTCCGTTTACATCCCCATCAACGCGCGGGTAATGGTGTTGCAGGAATGGGAGATCAAAAGACAGGCAAAACCGGCACTGATAAAATTATCAGGGTTCCCCTGGGAACTATTATTATCAATGATGAAACGGATGAAATACATCATGAGATTCTGGAGGAAAATTCCTATCTCCTACTTAAGGGTGGGCGTGGTGGACTTGGAAATGTCCATTTTAAAACCAGCACCAATCGAGCACCTCGTTATGCTCAACCAGGCGAACCCGGAAATGAGATATGCGTGCGACTCGAACTGAAACTAATCGCGGATGTCGGTCTGGTCGGCTTTCCCAATGCTGGAAAATCAACTTTTATTTCAGCTATTTCGAATGCCCGCCCCAAAATCGCCGACTACCCATTTACCACCCTTGTCCCAAATTTAGGCGTAGTAAAAGTCAATGATTACAGGTCGTTTGTTGTCGCTGATATTCCTGGAATCATCGAAGATGCGCATCAAGGAACCGGCTTAGGATTTCGTTTTCTGAAGCATATCAAGCGAACATCGGTTCTGGCTTTACTGGTGGATAGCTCTGAGTTTATTGAAATAGATCCCCTGAAAAGCTTTTCTATTCTTTTAAACGAGCTTTCTCAGTTCTCACCTGATTTGTTAGAGAAGAAACGCATTGTCCTCCTCACGAAAACCGATGCGATCCGGCAGGATTTGAATATCCAGGAGATAATCGAAACGTTTAAGAAAGAGGGTGAGGAGATCTATCCGATTTCAAGTGTGACAAGAAAAGGACTGGAGCGCGTGATCTACCGATTGGCAGATATCGTCACAGCTGATCGGTCAAACCCGCTGAAAATAGATGAGGGATAGGGCCAAAACCGCAAACAGGAAATTCGCACCAAACGCCGCAAGTTCAGCAGACATTAGTCCTGCGCTGTTAAATGAGACAAAAATCTGGTCAATCAACCAGAAGCAAAAGCCCAAAATAATGGAAAACACAATTCCCATACGAACATTGGATTTTCTACCGGAACCGAGGGAAAAGGGCAAGGCTAACAGTATCATGACGAAGATAGACATGATGGCGGCAATTTTCTGGTACAGTGCAAACAGATCTGCCTCATAATTGACAGCTCCCTGGCGTTTAAGTTTGATCTCCATGATGAGATCTGCAAAGCCCGAATACTTCGGATGGTTTAGTTCCTTTTTAAACACGAATGGAAATTCGTTTTTCTGAAAAGAGTTTTTAGGGCTCTGCCTGTTCACAGGCCGGTTTTTATTTATCTCCACTTCCCTTCCATTTCCTATCCGCCAGAACTCATGCCTAAGTTCTAACTGTCTGTAAGCTTTTACTTTGCTCATTTGATGCTGGTCGTTGAATTCAAATATCCGACTGCTTTGTACCCTCTTTTTTTTAGGCGTCAAACCAGAGAAATAAAAAAGTCGTCCCTGATAAAACTGCCATGAGTTATTTACCGGTGTCGAATCCACCATACTGGTCCTCTCATCTGCACCCCAAAGTGGTGCAAGATAGCTTTGATTAAGATAACCGAGTAGCCCGATGACACAACCGGCTGCAAAAATTGGGAATACCATCTTTGCAAGACTCACTCCGGCCGCCATCATTGCAATCACTTCGGAGGATTTACTCAGGGAAATAAATGTCAGAATGGTGGCCAGTAAAACGGAAATGGGCGAAATGATCTCAATCAGCAATGGGATTCCCGATAGAATTGCTTCTACAAACAACCTTTGACCATTTTCCATGTCCAGCGTTTTCAATTCTGATAAAGCCGCAAATACCACCGCAATAAAAATCAGAGAGAGAAGGCAGGAAAGAAAATAAATGACAAATTCTCGTAAAATGTATCTTCGAATGATCCACATGTTTTTTTAAAAACTGAAATTTATACCACTGTCGCGCATAATGTTAATATCGCCTAAAAACTGTATTTTAAAGCGGCGAACAGTCGATCATTCTTGCGGAAGGGATAAATCATCGCATCTGTTTCTGATGCGTCATAAACGACCCATCCTCCAGATGCATTCAGGGCATCTATTAAGTCATAGTCTAAATTGATCCGGTACACATTCCCATTGTCATCCGTCAGGTGAAACAAAAAGAAATTGGCGGCAAATGTGTCGTTTAGCGCGGTATAACTGATATGAAGTGAGGCTGAACCGCTGATCTCTCGACTTCCGAGATTATCATCATACGCCTCAATTTTTTCTAAATCCCCTTCCAGACTGATTGTGAAATCGTCAAGACCTGAATATTCAAATCCCAGCATTATTTGTAACAGGTCTTTTTCACTCCATGTTGCGATGATTTGACT
>JABGPJ010000127.1:28612-59897 GCA_018645005.1 Deltaproteobacteria bacterium
ATCTGCTTGGCAATATCTGCTGCATTGCGAGCAATTGCGACCCCTGTTTTTTTCGCAAATTCAGTTTTGAACAACCAGGATCCCTTGACTAAATTCCCAGAGAAGCCGCCGGATTGAACGCGTCTATGGCGAGGTGTTAAAGAGAGTTGGTTTTGAAGTGCATCATAGCTTTCAAAGTCAAGATGATATCCGTCATCGTGGACATCAGCCCAGACAATTCCGAAATCGCCGCCATTAAAGGTTTTGAAAACACGAACTAGATATTCTGTGTTTTCGAGATTGTTCTCAGGAACTTCCTCATCCAGGATTACAAAATTTTCTCGCAATGCTGCCAAAGGATCGAATTCAGAGCCTTCCGTCGGCGTTTTGTTCGGGCGAAATTCATGAATTGCCACCAGATTGGTTTCCCAGGTGTTTATTTGAAGGGAGATTTTGGACGCCAAGATCGGGACACGGGCATCTTCAATATCAACCATTCCCAGCTCTCGCAAATCCCTCGGGTTTGCCATATCCGTGATCTGCTCAACGTCGGACTGTCCCCAGGCTATTATTTGTCGTCCGATTTTGATACGTAACCAACTTGAGAGTGCGCCATCCAAAAAGAGATCCCGTATCTCAGATTCGGATTCATAGGACTCCAGCGTGTCACTAGAAAAATTTTCTTTTCCGAAATGACTGTAAGCATAGTCATAAAAGCCATTCCAAACAGCTTTTGCGCGCCATTCAGACGTCAGATTGAAATCGATATTCAGATTCAAAATAGATCGGATTTTAGACCATTTTGGATACGTTTCGTCATTTTCATAGCTATATCCAAGGTCCTCTTTAAAGAACCCGCCAAAAAGTATGAAACGATCTTCAACGCCTTCGGTTTCCGTCTGGCGCAGATCGGCTTGTTGAAAACCTGTATCGTCTGTAAAACCCGTTTCTTCATTTTCATCCTCTTCAAAACCAGCCAGATCATCTTCATTTTCACCTTCCTCCCCTTCAAAATCATCCCGGATTTCTTTTGATTCCAGACCAGACTTGGCGGAAGTATCAGCGTAAAGAGTTGTATCCGGAAGAAGAGAAACGATCACAAAAAAGATAAGAACTAACCAGAATTGAATCTCAGTGAATCGCTTCATTAGATTCCCTGTTCCATTCGTTGTGTCGTAAAAACAGTATCCTCGACACCCTTGTTGTATACCAGATTGTCAAACAGCAAAACTGTCATATGCTCCATGCGTTTCTTTTTAGTTGTCTTCATCGTTAATTTTTTTGCTGTCCAGATTCCCTGAATCTTAACGATCTCTGAAGCCATAAAATACTTGATCTTTTTACCTTTTTTGACATAGAGTTTCGAACGAATCGTCATGAAATGTTCCTTGCTGATCCAGGCGATGTTTTTCAGATATCCAGTCTCATTGATCACTTTTTTCCGCTTCTCTTTTTTGGGAGTTCCCTCAATCACCCAACAATCAAATCCATCTACTTTTTCACTCTTTTTTCTAAACTTGTATTCCCATTCACTCAATTTAAATCCGTTCATGTCTGCGTAGCTGAAATCACTACCCATGAATGAATCTTTTTTATTTCCAGAGCTGATTCGCTTTACCTTTCGTAACGCAGGCAGATAAAGCCAGTTATCATCCTCCTTATTTTCATCATCCCAGTCGTAGGAAAGAAAAGCGGTATTTCTAACGTCTGCGGGGCTGAGAAAAAAGCTTATTGATTTTAAATCCTTACCATAGTCTTTGCGCAAGGATTTCATTTTCCGAACCCTCTGATTATTGCGTTTATCTATCAGGATCATGGTCATTTCAGAGGTCGAAGTTTCACCATCATCTCTGTCATCAGCTCTCTGCATGACCTCTAGGGCGGTCATTTCCTCAGCGCATAATAATACGCCCGGCCACATGAAAGCACTTAAAAAGACAAATGTAAAAATGCGGATTGTCCATTTTTGACCTTTTTTTGCGAGCATTTTAAACCTCCTCAAGAGCATTATTTGGGATTTCGTCCCTTAGTGATACTGCCAATCAGCAGATTAACATATCCAGATTGATGCCCACCTCTCCAATGATTCTAATAGACTAGAGGAGAGACTTCTGGCAAATCTGCATAGATCGTGACAACTTACCGTCATTTTATTTTGTCGCCATTTGATAGACACCATCCCAGTGCTTTCCAGGGTTGTTTTTCTCAAAGCTTTTACATCGTTCGAAAAAGACCTGGGACGCTGTATCTTTGTTAAACATTTTATTCGCGTGAGCAAAATATTTTGCTGCCTCAACCCAATTCTGATCCCGATAGAGCTGTAATCCTTTGGAATAATACCTGGCAGCTTTTAACCGCTCTTCCAGCACTTCACCTTTTTTACCCAAAACTTCATAGATCCGAACCGGTTCGTTTTTACCCACGACCCGGATCATATCAAGTTCACGAACTTCAATATGGTCTTTCGCTTCTTCATAGGTGAATTCACTGATCATTGTGTAGGTTCCATACTGTTTGTTGACACCTTCCAGTCTGGCCGCAAGGTTGACGCCGTCTCCCATCATAGTATAATCCATGCGATAAGCAGAGCCCATATTTCCCACCACCATGAAACCCGTATTCAGTCCAATTCTGACATTCAACTGGTGTTTTCCATGTTTTTTCCAGTTAGTCCGCATGGCTATCAGTTTTTGTTGCATCTCAAGTGATGCCAGGCAGGCTCTGGTGGCGTGGTCACCGTAGGTTATGGGAGCCCCGAAAAAGGCAATCACCGCATCACCCTCAAATTTATCAACGGTACCATCATACTTCATTATAATATCGGTCATCGCGGTGAGGTACTCATTCAATAATTCCACAAGTTCTTCAGGAGAGAGTGATTCGGAAATCGTTGAGAAACCCTGCACATCTGAGAAGAAAGCAGTGATCTCCATTTTTTTTCCCCCTAACTCCAGCAAACCAGGATCGTCCACCAACTGATCGATCACTTTTGGTGACAGATATTGCTGAAACGCTCCCTTAATAAATCGTTTATCTTTCTCTTCACCAAAAAACTTGAAAAGGACAATGGCAAACCAATTCACCATGATGACACCAAGGACATAGACAAAACTGGTCCAGGTTCGTTCATTAAAGAGTAACCACAGATTCCCTGTAAAATAACCGACCAGATAGAGCAGTGAAAAAATCAGTCCCTGTAAGGCCCTTAGTTTAGTCAGGATCAGGCCAATGATCAATCCAGAAAAGAGAATCAGCAGAAAAGATAAAAAGTGTATAAAATCTGACTGATATAAGTAATCATCGCTGAGAATATTGTCGATCAGATTGGCATGGATCTCAACCCCGGGAAAAGCGGTTCCAAAAGGTGTGGTTCGTAGATCATATATACCTGTTTCGGTGGCTCCTAGAAGCACTATTTTGTCTTTGAGCTTATCCTTTGCGATTTTATGATGGATCACGTCAGAAACAGAAAAGTGCGGAAATGTATTGCGCGGGCCCCGATAATTGATCATGATAGTTCCATCACTGGCAGTCTGTATCCATTTTTTCCCTATTGAAAAACCCTCTATGCCACCTTCTCTGACAACCATGCGAATAGGTTCATTTCCATAGTAGCGCCTGATAATTTGCAGGTCCAGTGACGGGAAGTACATGTCCCTGAACTTGATGACCATTGGAATTCTGCGAATGGTACCGTCTTCAAGATCGGGTGCAACATTGAAATAGCCATTAAGTGCGCTTCTGGAATTTAGCTGATGGATGTTTGCTTCTGCTGCCTGACCTTCTATGAGTGGGAGATTTTCCAGATGCTCTGCACCCTGAATAATCGTAATTTCAGAATTTTCAATGCGCGAGGCCGACTCGTCGAGTTCCTCCACTGTTAAATGCTTGACGTCCTCCATGCTGGCAGTGAGAAAAAAGAAATAGCCCAAAACGATATTATGCCATTTACTCAACTCAGCACCGAATTTAGCATCATTGTTGACCTCTGACGAAATCTTCGTTCGAATTCGCCTTAAGCCGCTAATCAAATCAGGGTTATTTTTGTTTTCAACCGCTGCAAGCTTGTAAAACTTGTCGAGGGCATATTGGGAAGATATATCATTGGCGTCCGGCTCTGAAAAAAGTACATCATATCCGATGACTTTAATTTCATAATATGACTCCAGTTCGCGCAATAGTCTGGCCATCACAGACCGTTTCCATGGCCACTGTCCAAAGTGATCGATAGCTTTAGTGTCAATAGCCACGATAGCGACTTCATTATTTTGTAAAGTATGACCCCGGCTTCGCATTGCAATATCGATCACCTGTTTATCCAGCAAATCCAGAAAACTTCCAGAGCCAAAACCCAAGAAATTATGACCATAGACAATGACAAATATCAGCGTAATCGTGACAGAAATTTTAAACCCGGAAAGCTTAAAAATTTTCTTTAACATTTGATCCCTTTGCAGAGGATTAGTTTTTCACGAGCTCTTTTTGGGGCTGTGATTTGTTGCAGAACCGGAATAGACTGAATCAATCAGACTCTGTCGCATTGTATCAACAGGCGCTTTTTGACCAGTCCAGAGTTCAAACGCCTCAACTCCTTGATACAAAAGCATATCAATACCATTCATATGGGAGATCGACCACTCAATTGCTTTTTTCAGCAGTCGCGTCTCAGGTGGATTATAGATAATATCAACAACCTGATTACAATGTCTGAGCACTTCATCCGGCAGAGGGCAGTCATCATTGTGCATCCCCACGGAAGTCGTGTTGATAACGATATCTGTTTGAAGATCGACTGGCAAAATCGTATTGATATGCAGGTTCGGAATGGCACTGTGCAAGAGTTCCGCTAGATTATCCGCTTTTTTCTGGGTTCTGTTGACAATCACCATTTCTGATACGCCCGCCAGCGCCAGGGAAACAGTAATCGCTCGGGCCGCACCGCCAGCACCGGCCAATAGAATTCTTTTCCCTTTCAGGCTGATATCCGCAGCCTGCAACGACCGTATAAATCCGTTTCCGTCTGTGCTATACCCCTTCCAGCCATCATCCGTCCTGATGACAGTGTTGACCGATTGCAGCATCGCAGCTTCATCAGATAGCAAATCCAAATAGGGAACGATTTTCTCTTTGAAGGGAATAGTAACATTGAAACCCTGAACGCCGGAGATAACAAAGGCGTTCAACAGCTGAGGCAGCTGAGATTCATTTATGAGGAAGGGGAGATAAACCGCATTGATGCCACACTCCTGAAAAGCCAGGCTGTGCATTCTAGGTGAAAAAGAGTGTTTAATCGGATTACCGATCACTCCATAGAGAGCGGTCTCCCCATTAATGGAAATGCACGACAGTTTGGCTACTCGCTCATCGCTATTCATTCTCACCAAAACGTTGGTTAATTAACGTCACCAGAGCAGACAGGGCTTTTCGCTCGTGTGTTTCGTTTTCCCCTGAAATCCTTATATCGACATAAGTTTCATGAATGGCCGCCAGCATTAGTACATCCATGATTGATTTCGCGTCAGCATCCTGTTCATTACAACTGATTGTAATTTCAGCCTCATACTCCGACGCTGTTTGCACCAACTTTGTAGCAGCTCTCACATGAAGACCTAACTTATTGATAATCTGAACTTTTTGTTCAAGCATCGGTATCAGCCTTAAATTCCGCGTTTATAAACCCAATGCTTTTTTGAGGTCATCCACTCGATCGGTCCTCTCCCAGGTAAATTCGGCCAACTCGCGCCCAAAATGACCGTAGGCGGCTGTTTTTTGAAAAATAGGTCTTTTCAAGTCAAGGGTTTCAATAATCCAGGCAGGTGTAAGTGGAAAGAGCTGTCGAACAGCGTTTTCAAGCGCGGATTCTTCAACTTTGCAGCTGCCGAATGTATTAATATTGATGGATACTGGTTCGGGAAATCCAATGGCGTAAGCAATCTGTACTTCACACTCATCGGCGATTTCAGCTTTAACAATATTCTTAGCAACATAACGCGCTGCATAAGCAGCAGATCGGTCCACCTTTGATGGGTCTTTTCCAGAAAAGGCACCACCGCCGTGTCTCCCCATACCTCCGTAAGTATCAACTATAATCTTCCTGCCGGTCAATCCACAATCTCCCATTGGTCCGCCAATCACAAAGCGGCCGGTTGGATTAATCAACCAACGTGTGTTCTCGTCGAGCATTTCGGCGGGAATGACTGCTTTGCCAACTTTTTCGATAAGATCACTTTCGATCTGACGATGGCTGACGTTTTCATCATGTTGGCTGCTGATAACCACCGCTGTCACCTTTACCGGTTTTCCATCTCTGTACAGGACCGAAACCTGGCTTTTACCATCCGGTCTCAGATAATCCAGTTCACCACTTTTTCTTTTTTCAGTCAGTTTTGCTGTTAGTTTATGGGCAAAAGAGATAGGCATGGGCATCAGTTCCGGGGTTTCATTTGTTGCATAGCCAAACATCAGACCTTGATCACCAGCACCTTGCTGTTGATATAATCCCTCACCAGTATTGACTCCCTGAGCAATGTCAGGCGATTGTTTGTCCAGAGCTACCATGACCGAGCATGATTGGTAATCAAAACCTTTTCTCGAATCATCATACCCAATCCCATTTATCGTTTCTCTGACAACTTTTTGAAAATCAACATTGGACTTTGAGGTGATCTCACCAGCGATCACTACCAGTCCGGTAGTGATCATTGTTTCGCAAGCAACACGACTTGAAGGATCCTCTTTCAGCATACTATCTAAAACGGCATCAGAGATTTGATCTGCCATTTTGTCTGGATGTCCTTCAGTAACCGATTCTGATGTAAATAAAAACTCTTTAGGCATTTTTCTCCTTCATTTCATGACGTAAAAAGTGTACTCAATCAGCCAAAAGATGCCAATCCCAATCACAATTGATGATCATGAATTATAGGCAGTGTCCTGTGGTATTAGTACTTTTTTAGATTAAACCCTTTCTGACATCATATTGTATTTGTGAAATAAACCTTGATGTAAAATGGCAAATATTTCTCATTAAAAGTAGGCCGAACTCCATAATCAAAGAGATTATTTTTTAAGCCCTAAGATCGAATTTACGTCTTCAATGCGTTCCATGTCAAGAATGTTCCTTCGATAAATCGGATGCAAACTTATATTCTGAATGCTTTTTTGAAAATTTCGGGTACCATTTTTAAAATAAAAACGTTATGCTTGTGTAATAGAATTCAACTCAAGACATTTCAAGTATATCCGATTGATAAATAACAATTTTTTGAAGATTATTGTTTGGTCGAATCGCTGACGAAATTTCGATGAACCATAAGAAACGCTTTTTAAACGCCAAAAACAACCTATGCAACTGTTGAATAGGTCGCAATCAAAATAATTAACAACTCTGATCGATGAGTCGGATTTACTACGTGTATATAGAGATTCGATCACATCTTTTTCCCATTTTTAGCATACTTATTGCTTTTATTTTGTGAAATTGCCGGCCACTGGATAAAGTCTTGTGGCTATTTAGGCAGCCACAAGCGTACGAAGGTCAAATTCAAGGTCGTTATTAATGCTGAAATCATTTAAGAAAAATCGGGAACAGAAAGTCATTCACAAGGCTGACGCGCTTCTAACTAAGGGTATATCACAGCTACACGGTAAACTGTATAAGCAGGCCATGATTGAATTTCAAAATGCTTATCAGTTGGACCCCAATACTACTTTACAAAGGCTGGATAAAGAGTTTAAGCATTTTCGGGATCTCCACGATCATGAAGCGGCGTTATCAATTGGCTTGATATTGATCAAAATAAAAAAAAGCGATTATGAACTGGTTAATCTTGTCGGTAACTGTGCCCGCAAACAGAAGAATTACAAACAGGCCAACAATCTTTACCGCCATGCATTGAAGATCAATCGGAATTTTCCACTCGCCTTTTACAACCTGGCAGCCAGTATGGGAAAGGTTGATAAATTCGACGATGATATTAAGAAGTCATTTAAAGTATTTGCTGGTCTTAAAGACTATGTTCTCCCGGAATATGCTGAAGATACAGATTTTGGTGAAAGAGTTCAGAAAAGGTTGAATGACACGTCGAACAGTAATTTTGAACTAGAGGTCCACGATCTCGAACAGCAGATTAAAGATAAGGAGGCAAGCGGTGACTATCAGGAAGCCAAGGTCTTAGGCATCGAACTTGAAGAACTCAAACGAAATAACAGCAAGACACCAGACACAGACTATGAAAATTTTTATGCGGAGCTGATCAATACAAAAGATACCGATGAGATGACTGAAGATGATAAGCAAATTCAGTTAAGAAATATGTACAACTTCGGTATTTTTTTGCTCAATCATAAAAAAACGGAAATGGCACTGAAAGTATTCCATCAGGTCAGAGATTCCGACACCCATTTCAAATACTTGGATATGCTGATCGCTATTGCTATGGCTATTTCCGGCCATACAAAGGATGCTATCAAGTTTTTTGTCGATGAGCTGGGCGAAGAACAGTACAACCGTTTCTTTAATATCAACCTCGGCTTCATGTATAAAAACATCGGTAATCGATTGCTGGCGACTAAATACCTCGCAATAGGTGCAGAACTTCTCGAAAAATCCGATGGCCTTTACAATTTGTCCGATCTATTGGAAATCGCAGATCAAAGTGTGCAAGATGGAAACTATAAAAAGGCGCTCAAATTGTACAATGTTGCTGTTTCTGAAGTAGAAAATACGGATATCTGGTCGAAAATTGGTAACGTCTATGTCAATCTCAAAAAATATGATGAGGCGACCAAAGCCTTCAGGGAAATTCTGAAATTGGATCCCACTTCTGAATTTGCTCACCGACAATTGAAGGATTTGCATGATATCTTCTGTGTGAGAGCTGAAAGCTTCTTTCATCAATCTAAATTTCAGGCTTCGGCGGGTATGTACGAAAAAGCGCTTCGTATCCTTCGCCCTGCTGAAACGATAAAACAGACTGCCTCCGTCTACAAGGTCATGAAAAACAACACCAAGGTTGAGGCACTTAATAACGAGTACGAAGAGATCCTTAAAAAAGAGAGGGAGCTCGAAACTGAAAAAGCGCGCAAAGAAAACATCAAACTTGGAAGACTCCACATCAAGCGTAAAAATTATGCGCAGGGAATTGATATCCTGGAGACCGCTTTCCGTATGAAACTGGATAAGGATGTTTTTGTCCTGTTGGCGTCTATTTACAAATCACAGAATAAAAAATTAGAAATGCAGGATCTACTTAGTCGCTGGAACAAGAAGGTTGAGTACGAAGATAAAATGAAAAAATTTGAAAAAGAAGAGCAACGCGCTCAAATGGCCGACAACTGATATGACAGTGAAATATGTGTCCTTCGTCGGCCGGTCTAATTCTGGAAAAACCACTCTCATAACCCGTCTGATTCCTGTTCTTCGTGACAGAAACATCAAAATAGGCACCATTAAACACACCCATCACGCGGCCGAATTTGATAAAGCCGGAAAAGATTCGTGGCGGCATAGACAGGCCGGTAGCGAACAGGTGGTGTTGCACTCACAAAATCAACTTGTACTGTATACAGACCAACCCTCTAAGCAGTCATTGGCTGAAACGGTTGAGCGCTGGTTCGGTGAATTTGATCTGGTGATTTCAGAAGGGTTCAAAAACGAAGCCGGATTGAAAATTGAAGTGTACAGAGAATCTACAGGGAAACAGCCTCTATATGTCGACCCCGAATTCGATATTCAAGCAATTGTCAGTGATACGGACCCGGACACATCCATCACTGTCTTTGATTTTGAGGAGCTAGAGGCCCTTAGTGACTGGATAATCAAAAAAACGGATCTAAAGCCGGAATGACACAAACCTAAGAAGCATGAAAACTTAGGGATCGTTCAAAAATAACTTCACATAATCTATTCGTAAAAGTCCTAAAAACACTGGACATTTTGCAAACAGAATGTGAACTAATTTTTGAGCCAACTCTTAAGTATAAAATTAATTCGATCTGCCACAACATTTTTTATATTTCAAACCGCTTCCACATGGACATAGTGCATTACGTCCTACTCTTTTCCCACGAATTATCTCGTTTGACGCAGGATCAGACCTCCTGAAATCTCGATCTCTTTCGTCCTTTATTTTTCCTGCCAGTATGTTTAACCGCTCACGGGAATGATGAATGAATTGCTTCCAGCCCTCACACAAATGGCTAAGATGGTCTGCGGGATGACCCGCATAAGCACGATGTTTGAGACAATCTCCACTGCAAAGGTCAAGACAATCACAATGCTCACAGAATTGATTCCACTTACTTTTTCTAACGCCAAAATTACGATACAGTGTTGAGTTTGCCATTTCAGACCAGGAAGTGGTCATGATATTACCCAATTTCAGCTGTTGATCTACAAAAAAATCACAGGGATAGACATCACCATTGTACTCTACTACAAAATACTGGCAGCAGTTTTTTCCCAACGTGCATACATTATCGACGCCATCGACGATTTTTGAAAGCAGCGCGTCAAAATGTCTGATGGATACTTTATGGGTATCCTTCTGATACCACTCATCAAAAAGTTCACACAAAAACCGGCCCCATTCCGCACCCGTGATGGAAAATGGCATTGGATTACCAGCCTTATCGAACTCTACACAGGGGATATACTGATGGTAATAGTAACCCTCATTCGTCAGGTAACGGTATATCTCTCTGGCATGAGCCACGTTAGCACGACTGACCAGCACCAGAATATTATATGAGACACCTGCATTATTCAAATGGTTGATCCCCTGGATCACATTCGAATGGGTTGGATCCCCGATATGATTTGTACGGTATCTGTCGTGTAACTCAGCTGGACCATCCAAACTGCAGCCTAATAAAAAATGGTACTTCGCCAGATGACTTGCAAACTCGGCGTCTATCAGTGTGGCATTCGTCTGCAGACCATTCGCCACACTTGCACCTTTTTTTCCATGTCTCATTTGCAGGTCCACAACTTTTTTGAAAAAAGGAAGCCCCATTAAAGTAGGTTCTCCGCCTTGCCAACCAAAGGAATAAACCGACTGATCTGTTTTCAGGTAGCTCTCAATAACCTGCTCCAGTACCTTATCACTCATCCTGTGTCTGGCTGATTCACCATATAAACTGCATTTTTCAAGATAAAAACAGTATGTACAATTGAGATTGCAGTCTGCAGATGCAGGTTTGATTAAGAGAGAGAAATTCTTCATGTTGAGTTAATTCCTTGCTTTGTAAGTGAACTAATGGTTTATTTGCATCAAGTTGCGGCTCTGCTTTTAATCATTGAGAATAGCCTGTTAATTCAGCATATCCCTTTCCTGAAATTCCGTCTCCTCTGACCTGCACTGCACCTTCCCAATAGGCAAAACGGTGATGATGTTCTTGGTTTTTTTGTAGGGGTTCCATAAAAAATTCCAGATTTTTCGTTGGTATTCGTATGTTCCAGGCTGAAGGATACCTTTTATCTGTAGCGGGACTGCGCCAATAGTCCACCACTGCAATTTCAACATCACTTTTTTTCAGATGAAGGCGAATACCATCCCGGTCAACGAAAGAACCGGATGAAAACTCACTGATGCCACCATCCTCTTTTCGGATTTGAAAAAACATAATTTCCCGCCAGTCATCAAGCTGGATTGAAAACCAATCCCACCCTGTTTGATTGCGGCTTAAAGCACTCGTACTCCATTCCCGATCCAGCCAACTAAATCCAGAAACTGAATAGGTTTCATCAGCGATACCAATATGTCCTTTTGACCGGATACGCGTATTGGAATAGTAATAGGAGGAATTTCCTTCTTCTGGACCTTTTTGACTCAGGCCGTCTTGTCCATTAAATATCAGCGGTTTCAATTGTGTCAGCGTTAATTGAATATCAATTTTCTGCTCTCGAGCCCTCAACATCCAATTGCCACCCCTGGTTTCAGCAACCTCCCAATTCTCAAGCCATACCTTGAAAGGTTGCGCTTTTGCTCCTGACAACCCCAAACTGTCACGGGAAAAACGTTCAAAAGTATAGAACTCGCCTTGCTTTATATCTGATATCGCAAAGTGGGCCATATATAATTGATTCGTTCGCCATCTAGAATGACTTGTATTTTGTTTTCCAATAGCCTGTCGAAAAAACGTTAATTGATAACCGAAGGGACGTCCCCCTTCAGAATTCAAATTCCCTGTGAAGTACCACCATTCAGTTTGAAAAGTGTTATGAGGCCCAAAATCGCCTGGAAAATTGAAGCTCCTGGGATGGACGGCTTTATCAAAATTTTCTGAAATGGGACCGTCTGAAAGTACCTGCGTCACATCTGCAAATACAGCTCTCTGTTCCGGCTTGCTTATTAGATAGAAAATCCCTGCTCCAGAGACAATCCCCACTAGCAAAATTATGACGACCCATTTTCTCATTCTATTTACTCGGTACGAAGAGCCTCAGCAATCTGTTTTCTACTGATGGCATATGCAGGATAAATCGCTGCCATTAATGATGCAATGACCGCAATGCTGATTGCTTGCAGATAATGATGGGGTCCCATCACAAACTCTAGTGTCCATCCGAATGATCGCCTGTTAATGATAAATACAAGTATCCAAGCCAAAACCGTTCCGAGTGGCAATGCCAGCAAGCCGGAAATACAGCCAATTATTCCTGATTCGGCTAAAAGCATGCGCCAAAGTTGGGAGATAGTCATGCCGTTTGCCCTTAGGACACCAATTTCCTTGGTTCGCTCAAGCATCATAGACATGATGGAGTTAAACACGCCAATAAAAGCAACCAGCACAGCCAGTATTTTTAAAGCCACTGTAATAGTGAAAGTTCGGTCAAAAACTTCTATCGCATTTTCTCGAATATTGGCATTTGATGAAATGACGAATTGATACTTTTTTGCCAGCCGTTGATTAATGCGATCTATCAGGTTTTCAGGAGATATGCCCGGCTCAGATAACAATGCAATACCTGAGATTTGATTATCCTCCCAGTATTTTTGATAAATCTCTGTTTTGATGAGAATCATCCCCTGTTGTGATGAAAAATCTCGAAAAATGCCTGCCACCGGAAAAGAGAGAACACCTTGGTTTGTATTGAGATTTATGCCTCCGCCCTCATCTTTCCTGAAACCGTTTTGCCATGCGAAAGTTTCCGAAATGAAAACGGATCCATTTGCAAATTGGTCGTAGATAGCCGTTTTTGTTCCAGCCTTCCAGATCCAGTTTCTCTCAACAATTTCCTTATCCTGGGCGAGAAGAACCGCTCCTGTATATTCGCCGGCATTGATTTTAAAAGCCCTCATAAGAAACTGTTCACTGATACCCGGTATTTTTTCCAGAGCTTTGGGAAGTTCCAGGTCCAAGTTTGGGAAATCACGGTTTGTACCAACAAGATAAATATCAGCTTTAATGGTAGTTTCTAACCATTGAACAACTGTGGATCGAAAGCTTTCTACCATAATACCAACACCGACGATGACAGAAACAGCAATCATCAATGCAGCTATTGATACTGCTGATCTGCTCAGGGAACGCAATATGTTGCGAAAGGCCAGCCTGAGGGTCAACTTATATTTTACAAGCGGGGTCCATATACAAAAGCGGAGCAAAGACTGTGATATAATCGGTACCAGTAGTGCACTACCAAAAACGATGAAGAGAAGCCCACTGAAGCTAAATTCAAGTCTATGTGTTTGGACACTTAAAATGGCCGATCCCGCAAGAAGAAAACATAAACCAACCACTGATAATTTTGGAATTAATCTTGAGGCATATTTTTCCAGGGCAGACCGCCGTATTACGTCAACAGGGCTCACCTGTATGGCTTCAATGGCTGGAAAAACTGCTGATATAAAGGAAGCCAGTAAACCTAATCCTAACGCTTTTAGCAGGTTGAACGGTGATGCAGTGTATGCAGTGATAGCCAGGACAAAATAGAGATCTGATACTGTCTGGCTGACAAGCTGAACCGTGCCTATTCCCAAGAGCAGACCGAGTCCCAGCCCTAAAAGGCTGCCGATAAATCCCAGAATGATTGTCTCTCCCATGATCATTAAAAAAATTTCTCCCCGTGTGACACCTAAAGCCCTTAAAATTCCAAACAGTTTGCGACGTTGAACGACAGAAAATGTAATGGTATTGTATATCAGAAACATTCCTACCAGCAGAGCTAACAGGCTCATAGCCATCAAATTGAGTTCAAAGGAGCTTGACATCTGACGGATCGATGCACTTCTTTTTGCTGCAGGAACTATCACTGCATCGGGTGGCAGGATCTTCTCAATCGACTGAACAGCGGCTGCGTCTTCGTCTGTAATGACCAGATCGATACGGCTGATCTGATTGCCCATCATCAATAGCTCCTGAGCCGTAGCAATGTCAGAAATGATGACTCCTGAAAGCGCGATTTGAGAATTCTTATCCCAACTTTGCAACAGTCCGTATACCACAACCGGGATTTCCTTGCCTCTCTGAAACAAAGTCAGATTATCACCCACAGCAACACCGGCTTTCGAAGCCAATTTTTCTGAGATCAATATTCGTCCAGGTTCGGCCAGCAAACCTGTGAAAATGCGGATTGACTGAGCGTTGCCTCTGGAACTCAAAATATTCCGATAATTCATCTCTGAAAAAGGATCGATTCCCATCAACTTTAATGTGCGCATATCTAACTCTTTTATTTGCACATATCCTTCAACAACAGGTGCATTGCGGCGGTGTCCCGTTTTCACTCTTAGATCTTTAAAAACAGCTTGGCTGAACCCGGCTTGATTTCCAACAATTTGATGGGTTGTTTTTCCAGTCAAACTTTCAGTGGAGAGCTTAAATGATTGGCTGACACTTGAATTTGCAATATCAATCGCCAAAACCACAGCGACTCCCATTGCTATACCAATGATGATAAGCAATGACTGCAACGGATGCACCCGGTGATAACCTAAACCGGTTTTAAGTAGAATCTTTCGGGCCATATTCAAGATACAGATTTTTGGATACCTTCGAGTGAAGTGGGAACCAACAACCCATTTTCGATCTGAAAGATATGGTCCGCTATTGCAAGAGCTTCTTTGCTGTGGGTCGCCATGACAAGTGTTTTCTTTTTCTCTTGGATCAAACGGACCATCATCTCCAATACGATTAAGCCGGTGTTATGATCCAGGTTTCCAGTGGGTTCATCCGCCAGTATGATCTGTGGATTGTTGACAAGCGCGCGAGCAATTGCAACTCTTTGTTGCTCTCCACCGGACAAATACTCCGGCATGGAATCGAGCCGATCTTCCAGACCGACATGCTCAAGAATACTGATGGCGTTCTTTTTCGATTGACGACGATTAACACCATCTAATTCACTGATTAATATCGTATTTTCCAGAACCGTCAAAGTAGGAATCAGATTAAAAAACTGAAAGACAAATCCAAGCCTTCGTCTACGGAAGAGTGTTCTCTCGTAATCGGACAAATTGGAAAGATTCCTGTTTTCAACCAGCACCTCCCCTGAATCTGGAAGATCAATTCCACCAATTATATTCAGTAAAGTACTTTTACCCGACCCGCTCTTGCCGAGGACGACAGAAAACTTGCCCTTCGGAAAATGGGCATTCAGCCCAGACAGGATGGTTTGTTTTTTTCCACCTTCCAAATAAAACTTGCTGATATTTTGGAGCAGTATAGCCATTAGGTCTCTGTGTCTATTTTTGTAACGTTGGAATCAAGTAGCCTTAATTCTACTTTTCGGATCACTGCATCGTTTTAATAATTGCATATGATTTTTCCTTTGCCTATATGCAATATTTTCTGGTATTTATAAACAAGATATCAGCATTTTGAGGAGAACGTTTCTGTATCAGATGGGAAAAAAGAACTGAGAACATCCTATATGCCTGGGAAAAATAATCTAGATCCGATTCAAGCAAGGACAAAGTGGCAAAACTCAAAAAAAAGCAACGCGTTGAGAAGTATTTAAATCAGCTGATGAAGGGAAGGTTTTTTACTGTCGATGATCTCTTATCACTAACTATCCGGGATCTACAGGAAAACACACCACTGCTCGATATCAGCAGACCAACAATCGCAGTTGTACTGAAAACCTATAAGGAAAGGTTCAAAAACAAAAAAAATATACCGGCATCGGCTGGTGAAAAAGGTCAACCGCTTAAAATAGAAAATGACCTTAACAATCTGAGTTCAGAAGAGATTGTTAAGGTTCGCAAGATGATTGACTCGTTTGAAACACAAATGGAGGACGTCCTGACTACCTTTGAGGAGTTGAAGTCAGCACTTGCGGATATAGGTATGGATTATCGAAAACTCCTGGCCCAGTACCGGGCAAAGTTATGACATATCTGTCCCTTCCTCAATAAATTCTGATGATTCCCCTCTCCACTGTAGAGATCGAAATCAGGGAAGATAATCCTCTCTGACGGGTGAAAAGATTTCAATGGCTATTGAATCGTCAATTAGAGTTGCGCCATGTTGGACACCTCCCGGAATGCACCAGCTGTCACCGGGCTTGACTTGAAATACCTGGTCCCCGATTGTGAGATCCAATCTTCCGGAAACCAGATAGCCAATCTGTTCATGGGGATGCTCGTGAAAAGGTAGCTTTGTACCCTGCTCCATTTTGAACTCCACCATTGAAACGTGTTCCCCATACGTTAACGTTTTCAGCTGAATGCCATCTACCGGATTCAAATAATTGTCCCCGTTTTTATTGTAAAACATCTCATTTCCTTAATCGAATTTACTCAAAAAGTTAATTACATCTCCATTTAAGGGTCGGCTTAAAAATTAGTTCACATTCTATGTGCAAAATGTCCAGTTATTTTAGGACTTTTGTAGATAGATTATGTGAAGTTATTTTTGAACGATCCCTATGTGGAAATTATAATCCAGTTTTTGACAACTCTTCAAACATTTCCTTTTGTTTCGGCGTTAACTTCTCCGGCAAAATGGCAAAAAGTCGAATCAAAAGGTTCCCACTGTTGTTTTCTCCTTTTGGAATACCTTTGCCCTTTACTCTGAGCATAGCGTTATTTTTTGTACCAGGAGGCACTTTCAATTCGATCTTCTTTTTATCTAGGGTCGTAATGTCAATTGTAGTTCCCAACACCAGGTCCGTCAGTTTGATCTCTTTTTCCATGATTAAATCGTTCCCGTCCCTTTGGAAGATGACATGTGGTGCAACACGGATATTACAGTAGAGATCACCACGCTGGCCGGTATATTGGTCAACTGGTCCCTTTCCTTTGACTTTGAGCTTCTTACCCGCTTCGATACCCGGTGGAATTGCCAGGATAATCTTATCGATGCCAGATCCGGAATTGAATGAGACTGTTTTCTTCCCCCCAAACACCATCTCTTCCAAGGACAAGGTCAGTTCCAATTCTGCTTTTTGCGGTTCTGGTGGTCTACCTCTGTTGCTGAAACCACCATTACCCCCAAAAGGGCTACTTCCAGAATTGAAGGAATATCCGGGTGTCCGACCGGGTTTTCCTCCACCCCCGCCGAAAAAAGAGGAGAAGACGTTATTTCCGAAGCCAAATTCTTCAAAGATACTGCCGATATCGAAACCTTTAAAAATATCTTCCTGGGAATACCGGTTGGAAAAACCTTCAGAGCCGAATTGGTCGTACTGTCTTCTTTTTTCGTTGTCACTCAGAACAGCATACGCTTCACTGATTTTTTTAAATTTTTCCTCCGACGCTTTGTTGCCTTTGTTTTTATCAGGATGATGCTTCAAAGCAAGTGTTTTATACGCCTTTTTAATTTCCTTTTGGCTGGCATCTTTTTGAACACCTAGGGTTTTATAATAATCTTCTGCCATAATATGGATTTAATTTGTACCGTTTTGAAAAACCAAAATTTATTTTTCGGTGGATAAGGTTGTTCTTAACCAACTTAATGAGGCGACTAAATGAGTCCTGTTTCTTTGGCAGCCCTTTCAATCTGTTCCAAACGCACAGGCAGCGATCCGGTGATACCAATAGATAGTCTAACCAACCCAGGCGATAGTCCCATCGCTCTCTGATCTTCAATCCCAATTTCTGAGGCTGTTGAAGATCCTGAACAGGACATAAGAGTATCAAAATAACCTAATGATACAGCAATCAGTCCAAAACGCTCTTTATTTTGGAGCAATGACATAAAAGTCTCCGCTCTCTCCTGTGTCAGACAATCAACAGCCAATATCCCGCCATAACCATACCCATCATTAAGCATTGATTTCATCAATTCATGTTCGGGATGAGAAACAAGTCCAGGGTATATGACATTAACCTTAACCTTGTTTAAGAGCTCAGCCACTGCTTGCGCCCGAACACTATGTTCTTTCATGCGCAGAGACAAGTGGGGGAGTCGCTGTTGAATGTCAAATGCCGTTCTGGCGTCCATTGTAGGTCCGAAAAGCATTATACGACCAGTGTGCAAGTCTGTCAGCTGGTAAACAAATTCTTTACTGCTACAAATAACACCCGCAATAACATCACTCGCGCCATTCACAAATTTGGTCAGTGAACTGACGACGATATCCGCACCCAGAAATGAGGGTGTGATAATCATAGGCGTAAAAGTGTTATCGACGACCAGAAGTTTTTCACTTTCATGGGCTATCTTCGCCAGCATTGGAATATTCGCGATCTGCAACGTAGGATTACCAACGGACTCTGTAAAGATCAGCTTCGTGTTTGATGAAATCGCTGCTTGAACTTCTGCATGATCAGAAATATTTACAAAACTTGTCTTAATTCCAATTTCAGGCAGCAGATGTTCAAGCAGTGCATGGGTCCCTCCATAGATCGTATTGCTCGCCACAACATGGTCCCCTGCCCGGCACAATTGCAAAATGGAACAGGCGATCGCCGACATTCCACTGGAAGTGCAGATCGCAGCTTCCGTGTTTTCCAAAGCAGCCAGTTCCCTGGCCAGAGTATCGACAGTGGGATTAAAATGACGGCTGTATAAGAAATATCCTCCTTTCTCCGGTCCCCTGACTCCCTTAAATATATCAGGCATTATTCCCGGATCCAAGACAGTAAAAGTAGAGGATCTGGAGATAGAAGGTGCAACACCACCATGCTCTCCAAATTCACGGCGAATATGCCACAGGGCTTGTTCTGGATTGAATTGAGCCATTGTTCCCCCTTTTTAAAACAGTGTTATTGCTCAAAAAGCGATAAACATTCTGAATTAAAGTCCTCGTGTTGATATTTTATTACATTAGCGATCTTCCAATCAAGGAAAACCTTTTTTCAAAGTAGGTCTTTTCACTCTGAAACACCTGGTCGGTTTAGTAAAATAGTGATTGGGATTGGATTTTCAGAAGTGAACTGGCATTTGCAAGCACAGCATAGCCTGGTTTGGACTTAATTTGGAGAAGAATGAATTAGCTCATTAACGTGCTTAAGTGAATCCAATATCTGCAATTTGAAAGAACGTCCTAGTTTTGAGAATCTCTAAAAGAATATCATGAACAGATTCTTGTGGCGGGTTTAACGAAAATATTTTATTCTTGCTTATGGTGGTGCCTCATTTGTGGTTATTTATTAATTTTATGAGTTAACTCAATAATCTCTGGGATACGTCGCTTCACTTTCGAACACAAGAATCAGTTATAACCCAACAACCACAATACTTGATTAAAACTCAAGATGGAAATGAGAAAAAATCAATTAATAATCATTTTGCTGACGACTGCTGTGCTTGTCATTCTGGGAAACGGGTGTACAACGGAAAAATTAGAAATTAACGTGAAGGCAATGAATTATCAAGGTTGTATGCAGCATTCAGGAGTCAAAAAATACTATACTACGTGGTTAAACAGAAATGCATTTTGTAAACGAAATACTGTTGATGTGAGAATTAAATAATTCAAATAATTCAGACGAGAGAAATGAAACCCAAGATTTGGACATTAACCTGAATGTAGCTTCAGTGTAGTCGAAACTTAAAAAAAGAAGACAAAAAAAAAGGCTTGAGCCGTTGCCGGTTCAAGCCTTTTTTAGTACTGGTTGCGGGAGGAGGATTTGAACCTCCGACCTTCGGGTTATGAGTTCGAACAGTGTGATTTTCATTGATTTATATCAACCATTACCCATTGTTATATTTCGTTATAGATTCTTTATTCAAAAGACTCTACAGAGATTTAGCCTTGTTTTGGTTTGATAATAAAATCACCGATTATTACCTGTTAATATCCGCTGTTGACCACCTATATGACCACTAAAATTTGACTCCAAAATAGCCTATTTTCAACCCTGAATAATTTTCAATAGTCGGGGAAACTATCGCAGTTTTAATATAATAAACCAGAAGCCAATCTTCAATTTCCATAAGTCTATGTAATGACAACAGAGGAAATATTAGATGACATTTTTTTTCTAAATCGATGCCAAAGCCGTTGCTATTTTGAAATCTTGACCTTTTTTTTCTTTTCAAGTTCTATTTTACCACGTTCAACCAAATAAAAACCGTTGCCTGAAGTGGTGTATTTTATTTCTATCATACGCTCATAGATATCATGAACACCTTCAAAATCGTTTCTGACACTATCTCTTAACTCTTTGATCAGATCAGTCAATCTATCGGGAAGATCAGTAAGCATTAAAATAGGTCTTTGTCCTGCTTTAGCGGCGCCAATTGCATTGTTTAAGGCATTATATACTGATATCAAGACTTCATGCAGATAAAGCATTCTTCGATCATACTCAATATTATATACCCGATTTGCAGCAGCGTGTAATGCGCTAAAATAGAAAATAAAATCTTCAGGGTTCGTATTTTTTTTAACTTGATTTAAAAAGAACTCTATTTCATCAATCATCAATTTTTTTAAATCGTCTTTTTTCATTCGTTTCCTTTGTTTAAGCTTGAATCAGCATCTTTTCCGTTTCTTTTTTTCTTTTATAATCTTCGAATAGGAAGTCACTGCTTGCAGAGTTTACTATTGAACTCGGACACTTAAAATCTTCAGGAAATGTTTCTCTTTTCTTTCCAAGTATAAACCTGTCCTCTTGACCTGGTATCGAACGGATCGCCTCTGGGTAATCTCTTAAGATTCTAAGTTGATTATCCATTGCTACCCCTTGCATGGCTGTTCCTGATTCGTAGCGCGCAAAATTCTTTTTGCTAACTCGAAGCATTTTGGAAAACTGCTCTTGGGTTGCATCAAAGCTATTTCTAATTGTTTTAATCTCATTACTGGTTAAAAGGTGTTCTACTTTTCGGCGTTCATCGGTTAAAAACCGTTCAATCGCTTTTTCGTCCTTTTTCTTAAAAACGATCTCTTCACACTCTTCACAAAAAAAGACCTCTTTTGTTATTTCAGAGTTATTCCCTTTGTACTCAAACTCCAATCTCTTTTTTTTGAGTCGCAATTTTCCTGATTCGCAAAATGGACAGATAGCCCCTTCGTTAAACAATTCTTCGCTCTTCTCTTTTTGTTTATTCGTCATCATTTTTTTTAAAGGAGGTAATCACTAACAGTGGTTTGCTTTTGACAGTTTTGAATTTCAAATAGATTGAGATGTTTTTACTATTTGTATGGTAGACATCCTGCCATATCTTGTTGTCGTCGTACTGAGTCATCGATTTTTGAAATTCTTCGTTGGTTAAACTGTAAACGATTTCGATGATTTCCGTTTTTGAAAATCCCAATGACTGACCCGGAATCGTTGCATTGTGATAAGATGGAATGACCGATCCCTCATCAATTAACTCTCTTACCAACTTTAATGGGTAGTGCTTTGTGTTTTTTTCCATTCAATAAACATTCCCCAAAGTATCATCAAGATACTTTTTTATTATAATGGTTCCATTCTGTCAAATCAATGAAAATGATGAGAGCTCATTTCCCAATTGGCTACTTTTGATGGTTTTAAGTTGAAAAATGTCAGCAATGTCCGGTTAGGTTTTTGCAGAAAGCTGAATGATGAAACACGGATCGAACTTATAAGGATTTATTAGATTGTCTTAGTTTAGCGTAGCGAAAATAAGCCTTGTTTGAGCGAGGTAGGCGAGTTTGGCGGTTTTTCGTGAAGCAAACTTAGAAAATCTTTAAATCCTTATGCGCAGAGACGGGTTTTATCATTCTGCTTTTGTTTTGCAAAAACCTAACCGGACATTGCTGGAAAAATGTGGGTTTTGCTGATGTTTGCACACTTAAAACTTGATTTAGGGTTAGTATATCAGCCGTTGATTTCTAGTCAGAAGCTAACAGATTGATATCAAGAATGTCTACTGCCTCGTAGATAGTTAGCTGTTGTTCTCTGGGATTGCGGGACAGCCAATTAATCAGATATTGATTCATGAGAAACTGGCTATGCCTTATAATGGAGGGAAAAAGACTTTTGATCGGTGTGATTAAGTCCAGGCTGATTTCGCCGGTTTAAATTTATGGCAAGATTTGCAGTTGCTCACCCCTTCCTAAATTTACCGCTCCACAGGTGCACGTCCAAGTATTTCCAGCCGGTTCCGCAATTTCTGCAGCGACTTCCTCTGCCTCTTCAACCACCGGCAGGTCCTTTCCGCAATGCTTACAAACAATAGCCTCACTTTTCACCATCTCAGCACAGAACGGGCATTTTCTCTGACCGCCTGAAGCAACTTCTTTGCTCTCAATAGCGTCTTTATCTTCGCCCATCGCCAAGGCCACAATAATTCCGATCAAAGGGCTTAGGACTATTGACAGAAAAATGACCATTCCTGTTGGCCTACCTTTCTTTGCTGCGGTTTTACTTGCTACAACAGTCAATACGATCCAAATAATGATTATAAATAGAACTTCCATAAGATCCTTTTTTCAGTTTTTGATCTTCTAAAGGCCCAACCTTACAAAAACAAATCTCCTTTGAAAACAGTCCAATTAACTTTCTTTTTTCAACACAAACATCACCATATCAGTAAACTATCAGCCTATCCTGTATGGATAGAGCTTTCCCTCGTTTTGATTTTATGCGCTCACGTCAATATTTCAGATAAATGAAAATTATAGTATTGATCTAAATCGCTTTTTTATATAGTGTTTAGCTGATCCGTTTTTTAGCCGGAAATTTGATTACGAATTACTTTATCCTATCAGTCAATTTGGAAGAAATTATCCGTGAAAATGTAAATTATCTGACAATGTCTTCGGTAGGCAAGCTCAAGGACTGGTATCTTGATCTACATGAGGTTAAAGGCCTGTCATCCGTTCAGACCATCAAAGCAAGGTTGAAAAATATCTTGAGGATTCTTGGTGCTGATACAACGGTGAACCAGCTCAATAAAAAGCTGATTACGCAATATCGAAATACAAGAAAAGCAGAACCATCAACAAGGAGAAAGGATCAACTTGTAGCTGTCGCAACTGTGAACAAAGAAATCACCGCATTAAAAGTAATGTTGAACAAGGCGCTGGAGGATGAATTGATTGAATCTAATCCTATCGCTAAGAGCAAAATGGAAAAAGAGGATAATGTCCGGGAACGGGTATTGACCGATGAAGAGTTTGAAAGGCTGCTTAATACTTCTCCTGAACATTTGAAACCTGTTTTTATTACTGCTTTTTTTCAGCCGATGAGAAGGCGGGAAATAACCGGCTTAACCTGGGATGAAGTCGATCTAAAATCAAGACCCGGATTCATTAGACTGGCAAATAAACGGACCAAAGGCGGGAAGTCAGGTAGAGCGATAGCATTGCATCCAAGGGTCAGAGAAACACTGTCAAGGCTACCAAGTCGATTTAAGGATGGTTGTGTTTTCCTATATGAATACATGCCGGGCAAACATAGACCATTTGATGATTTCAAACACGCCTTTGATACAGCAAAGACCAAAGCGAAGATTGAAGACTTTGTTTTTCATGATTTTCGACACTGTGCAATCACAAATCTAAGAAAGGCTGGCAATGACTACAGTACGATCATGAAGGCAAGCGGACATAAAACCATGTCAATGTTCTTCAGATACAACATGGTAGATGAAGAGGACATTGCCGGGATGAAGTGGAAAGGTGAAGTAGAAAAATCATCTGAAGAAATCATCGAAAAACTAATTGCCGCTGGCCTTGATCCTGAAGAGGTCAAAAAAGCGTTTAATCAAGAGAAGGAAAAAGAAGAAGTGAATGCAGTCAATTTGGAACGATGACCACCTATATGACCACCTGGGCTATTTTGGAGAGCGAAAGCAGAAACAAAAAAAGGCCTGAACCTCTATGGATTCAAGCCTTTAATCTGGTTGCGGGAGGAGGATTTGAACCTCCGACCTTCGGGTTATGAGCCCGACGAGCTACCGAACTGCTCCACCCCGCGGTATCTGTTTCGAGTTTTTTAACTCTGTAAGTACTAAGCGTATACACCCATCCCATCCCTTGTCAAGAAGCAATTTCCATTATTTATCTTTTCAACTCGAATTCTTTTCCACAGAGTTGTTTTTTTAATTTTTCTGAGGTTTAAGGCTAAAAATAATTGGAGTGATTCGTACTTCGTGATGCAGATATCTTCCTTTTCAGTCATTTTTCTTTATTAACAGATTAACCCGTGATGTTTAGTATTTTTTGCAATCATTCCCGATTTTCTCTTTCCACACCTATTTTATTCATGGTATTGGTTACAAAAACTAGATTCAGTCTTGAGCAACAAATAAATCTCATTATGAAACATGTAGTTGAACAGAAACGTCGCTTCGATATCCCCGTTCCAGTTTTTAGGAAAGCAGGAATACGTGAGGGAACTTTTCAACCTGTTTTGTTTGAATTTATTTGCTTTCTTTAATGAGGCATTCAAATCATTTTGCATTCAAAAGGTTAATGATATGGAAATAGCGAAAAATATCCTGTCTGTCTGTCAGCAAAAAGAGGAGTTGCTGCGCACTAAAATACATGATATCAGCAATATAATCAAAGATGACCCAAAAGCTGAGAACAAGAAGGCAATGGAGAAGTTTCTGGAAATCCTCTGTCCCAAATTGCCTGTAGAGATTTTAGAAATAGCTCAAACTGAAGAACTATATGAATTTATCAGACAACGCTATGAATTCATAGAAATGTCAATTCAAGAAAAAGTCAAGGTGTCGGTTTCGCGGTACACCATCAAACACCACGACAATCATCATTCCTCTGTCATACTTGAACTTATTCTGAAAGACCGCCCTTTTGTTGCAGACAGCCTTATTGAGCACTTACACAGCAAGAAACACCGAATTTCCCTTTTTTCCTACCCAGTAATTAATATCACGCAAACACCTGATAAGAAGATCGATAATATCGAAAAAATTTCTGACGATAGTTCTAATAACTACGTTTACTGTTGCTGCGTTATCGAAAGTTTCAATATGAACGATCAGAGCGATTTGAAAGAAGACGTCCTGTCGGTTATGCAGATGGTAAGCAATGTCACCGAAGATTACCCATCTATTATAGAAGTTGTTGAAACCTATTCCCACAAAGAGAAAAACGTGGAATCCGAATCACTGATGGAAAGTGAAAGGCGGCGTCTTTTTTCCTGGTTTAACGACGGAAATGTGATATTACTGGGCTCTGGTGAAATCAATAGGGAACACATTTCAGAATCCCTATCCTGGAACGAGATAATGAATCCGCTGGGTTACATTCGCAGAAAAAAGGAGGTCAATGATGAGAATCTACCTACAGAGATTGGCCGACTAGGCAGCTTTTTTCTCGAATCGGGTTTGATTATCAACATCATCGAACTCAACGAACTCTCGATGGTCCATCGACGTGGCCGTATTCAGTTGGTTTTCCGCCGCAAGAGAGATCAGAACGGAAACGTAAAAATCGTGTTTCTTTATATCCTTTTCACTAATAAATCACACAAGGCGGCGGCTATGGCGATTCCTCTGGCCCGTCTAAAAGTTAACGCCGTTTTGGAAAACTCTATCGATGGAGAGATACTCGAAGAAAAACATGGACATCAATATAAAATAGCCCATGACTTTTTCAATGTGATACCAAAAAGCGAACTTTTTCGACTGGACCGACCCGAACTGTCCTCCCTGCTTGAACAGTTTATGTACTTCGGTGATTTTCAGAAAACAAAAATGAGTACGTTCACGCAACCTTCTCGGCGGTATGCCCGTCTGACGTTTTGTCTGCCAAGCAATCGATTCAGCGAAGAGCTGTTCATCAAGATCGACCTATTACTCAGCAAACATCTGGCTCACGAATCCGAAATCAAGTACTGGTTCTCATTGGGCCGAAATGCCTATTCCCATCATATCTTCTGGTTTCCCCAAGATCATCCGCAGTTGGATGACATTGAACTGGATGCACTAGAAAGTGACGTTGCCAGCCTGACATTAGGCTGGGAAGAGGATTTTCAGGCAAAACTGCGGGAGCTACCGTCGGAACAGAATAAAAATCTACCAGCAAGGTATGCCAATGTTTTTGGAAGCTTCTATCAGGCCATTTTTACAGCCAAAGATGCTATCAGAGATATTCAGTTTATTGAAAGCCTGCTCAGTACTGGCAGAGAGCAGGTCGATCTCAGGAGCGACAATAACAAAGGGGAATCTGTTGTTTATTTCTACTCTAAACGGTTTTATCATCTGACCGAAATCATGCCAGATTTACAGAACCTGGCATTGATTGTTATCGATGAGAATACGTATCAATTAAAGGTTGAAGCCGAAAAGTTTTACATCTATACCTATTACGTTAAATCCTTGAATGAGTTGGAAACAAGCTTCGATAGTTTTAAATCAAAATTTTGTGAACTTCTACTGGCTGTTCTGGAAAATAGGACAGAAAATGATGTACTTAATGGTCTCCTTTTGTCAGCCGGATTAAATCAGCAGGAGATCAATCTGTTCATATTGTATCGCAATTACTATTGGCAGATCGGAGCCCCTTATCTGCCTGTTAACAATAGCTTTATCAAGAATCCGGAGGTGATTCTTGCACTGAAAGATTATTTTATCGCAAAATTCAAACCGTCTGATGGTTTAATTCCACTGACACCAGAACAATTAAAACCTCTTGAAGACAGGGCTCTCAAGGCGATCGAGCAGGTACAAACAGTTGCGGAAGACATCATTTTTAAGACCATCTTTAACCTGATCCAGGCATCTATCCGCACAAATTTCTTCGATATGGATGAGTTCTCTGATATGGCTGTAAAGATTAAAAGCGCCAACGTAGAACGGATGCCATCACCCAGACCTCTGTATGAAATCTATGTTCACGGTACACACATAGAGGGAATTCACCTCAGAGGCGCCATGATTGCCAGGGGAGGTTTACGACACTCCGACCGTCCATCTGACTTCCGCTCCGAAGTTTTGGGCCTGATGCATACCCAGATGTTAAAAAACGTCGTTATCGTACCGGAAGGTTCCAAAGGCGGTTTTATTACTAAACGTCACACGGCAGACCGCGCAGGGCAAGTCGAAGAAGTCAAGATACAGTATAAGCGATATATTAATTCTCTGTTATCCTTAACAGATAATATTGTTGATGGACAAGTCGTCCCTGCCCGAAGCATTGTCCGTTACGATGGCGATGATCCCTATCTGGTTGTCGCTGCTGATAAAGGAACTGCAGTCCTTTCGGACACTGCAAATGAAATCAGCTATAAGAGAGGGTTCTGGCTCAAAGATGCATTTGCGTCTGGTGGGAAACATGGGTATGACCACAAGGGCATGGCTATCACAGCTCGTGGAGCATGGGAAAGCGTTAAATTACATTTTTTACAGGAGAATAAGGATATTCAAACCACCCGGTTCTCCGTGATCGGAATCGGCGATATGAGTGGAGATGTCTTTGGGAACGGCATGCTGCTCAGCCGATTTATCTGTTTGAAAGGTGCTTTCAATCATATTCATATCTTTGTCGATCCGGATCCAGATCCGGAAACTTCGTTTCAGGAGCGTGAACGGCTTTTTAATACACCTGGTTCAACCTGGATGGATTACGATCTGTCTCTACTCAGCTCTGGTGGCGGAGTATTCGATCGATCTGCTAAATCCATTCCCTTGGCACCGGAAATTAAAAAAATGCTGGGAGTCTCTTCTGAATCAGTCTCAGGTGAGGAATTGATCAAGCTTCTCCTCAAAGGCAATGCCGACCTTCTCTGGAATGGGGGAATCGGAACCTATATCAAGTCCCACAATGAATCTCATAGTCAAGTGAGGGATGCGGCAAATGATGGGGTTCGCATTGATGCGAAGCAATTGCGTACGAAAGTCATCGGAGAAGGAGGAAACCTCGGCTTAACTCAGCTGGCAAGACTGGATGCAGCCATCGCCGGTGTCAAATTAAATTCAGACGCCATTGATAATTCTGGCGGCGTTGATACTTCAGATCATGAAGTCAATATGAAGATTCTGATGGATAACTTGATCGATACTGGCCAGATCCCCTCACAAGAGGCGCGCAACCAGTTGCTGGAAATATTGACGGACGATGTAGCCGAGCTGGTTTTAGATGATAATAAAGCTCAAGGTCAGATAATCAGCATGGATAACGCCCGCTCAAAAAAAGATATTAAATCAATCCAGGATGCCATCGCATTCCTGACCGAGAAAAAATACCTGGACCCACATAAAGATATTCTCTCTTCAAAAGAACAACTGGAGGAACATTTCACAAACGGCATCGGTGTTCCACGTCCAGACCTATCTGTTTTGTTGAGTTACACCAAGATGCACTTCTACAAAGAGATGATTCAATCCGATGCATTGGATGACCCACTGTTGGATGATATTTACTATAATTATTTTCCACAACAACTGAAAAACGACTATGATATCACCCAGTATGCTCATCCATTAAAAAGGGAAATCATCGGCACTGTGCTGGTGAATAAGACGATCAACCAGGCCGGGATCATGCTACTGCCGCATGTTTTCTCAATCGTAGATGCCAGGGCCGCTGATATTGTGGTCGCCTATTCAGTCTTGAACCAGATTTTTGGTCTGGACGCCCTCAGGCAGCAAGTGATGGATGAATTGCAGATTACAAGCATTAATTCAGCTTATACCCTATTGATCAATATTGAGACATTTATATCTAACGTATTGATATGGATGCTTATATTCTATAATTCAGACGATATCCGGTTCTCCATGATTCAGAATTTCGAAGATATGGTGGGTGAATACCAGGATAGATTTGAACAATCGATGGACCCGGATGAGGCGCACCGGATTCAAAATATATGTGAGAATCTCATGACTCTAGGCATATCACCAGAACTTGCCAGGGACTTGAGTCGAGGTGAGTATATGCGGAACAGCATGGAAGTGATAGACATGGTCAAAAAATGCGATATCACCTTAGAGAACTCCATTTCACTTTCACAAAGTATCGATTCTATGTTTCATTTTAAAAGATTGAACAGCCGGATTATGCATCTGGAGGTCGAATCATCCTGGGGTAAAAAACACAGAGGGTTACTGTTACGACAGCTGCATCAATTAAAACAAGCCGTTTCGTATAAAATCCTCAATGATTATAAAAACATAGAAGACTTTGAAGATAAAACACAAAACTTTATTAAAGAGAACAAAGTCGCTTTCAAGAATTACCAGATCGATTACAATAATTTACTGAGTGCCGATTCCTTCGAGATGTGTGGTGTCGCTATTCTGTTTGATACAATCAACCTCATCTTGAATTAGAATCGTATGAGCCTGTTAAGTTTAATTTTTCCCCAAGACAGCCGACATTTCTTTGGTAAGCGTTGGCTGAATGTTTTGCTCCGTAGTGTACACCTCTGCTCATCCAGCGGATATGCCGGCGGTTTTCTATTCGATGTACCCGCAGAACAGCTGCGACTACTGTACATTGTAACGGCGATAACCGGCCTGATAATGATTCTTTTCGACGTCTTGTCTAACGGGGTTTGGCTGATACAGAACAGGGGCTGGATGATTATCCTGAAAGTCTTGCTGTTAGGTCAGCTGGCACTGCTCGATCCCTTCCAAAAGTGGGGTATATTCGGTATTATTCTCCTTTCAGGAATTGTTTCACACGGTACAGCAGGATTTCGATATTATTCCATCTTTCACCGTCGCATGATCGAAAAACTATAGAAAAAGTCAGCAATGTCCGGTTGGGTTTTTGCAGAAAGCTGATTGATGAAACCTGGATCGAGCTTATAAGGATTTATTAGATTTTCTTAGTTTAGCGTTGCGAAAATAAGCCTTGTTTCAGCGAGGCTGACGAGTTTGGCGGTTTTTCGTGAGGCAAACTCAGCAAATCTTTAAATCCTTATGCGCAGGGACGGGTTTTATCATTCAGCTTTTGTTTTGCAAAAATCTAACCGGACATTGCTGAGGTAACGTCAACTATTTTTAGTCATATGATTGAACTAAGCATTCACATGGATTCTGACATCGTTGAGGTTCTTGAATGGAAATGCTGCAACATTTCAAACCTCAATCTTGAGTTAATCTTTCACAATACGGGCGATGAAATAGTCGCCGCACCGAATGCGTTCACGCTGACGAATGGTATGGAGAGAGATACATTCCACAATATTTACCCCCCCTGGCCACAGAAAATATCCCCCCGTGACTATGCATCAATATACTGCAACATGGATGAGGCCACCTGGCAAAATTACCATTCACTTATAATTACAGATGAGAGTGGGACGGAACTTAGATTTCCGATTGATCATAAGAAGTAGGTAATGCGCCAGTTCGTCAGATTGCCTCCTTTTCCACAAAAGAGTTCAGCACCAGCCAGGTTTTGACATCGATTTTCACATCCTGACGTTCGCACAATTGCGCGGCTTCAGTGGGTGTAACCATCAGTGTCGTAATATCTTCCGAACCCTCATTATTTATGCTGGATGGTTCCCCTTCGCATTCAACATATACCATAACCACCGATTCATCACTCATACCGGAGGTCGAATAAACCGGCGGACTTTGCCTTAGAAAAGTGGTCACATTCAATCCAGTTTCTTCGTACAACTCCCTTTTGGCAGCTTCCTGAATTGTCTCGTCTTCATCTACCAATCCGGCCGGAAAACCGAATTGATATCCGGCCAGTGGAACCCTGAACTCTTCAATAATAACCAATTTGTTTTTGCCGATGTGAAAGGGGACGATGACGACAGCATCCGGTTTATTAAATTCACCGCTCGCACAGCGAGGTTCTGGTTGTCTTGAGGCAATCTGCCAGGCTTTTTGCTTCTGAAATCGGTCCAGATAGGTTATTTCATACATGTTCAGGTGGTGGTAATTTGTCACCTTTTTAATTTCTTTGATTTCCAAGATTCAGTTCCTTATAAATGGGGTTAAGGGAGAGTTTAATCTATTTTTACTCAACAATGTCCGGTCAGGTTTTTGCAGAAAGCTGAATGAT
>JABGPJ010000126.1 GCA_018645005.1 Deltaproteobacteria bacterium
TATGAATACTTTTTAGTCAATTCATCATGGATACGTCGTTTACTGAATGCTCACTGGTTTTTTTTACCAACTCAACTTCATTGCCTATATCATTAAAACGATATGAATCAAAATATTGTTTTAAGATATCCATTCCCCTGCCTGTCGTGTCGGTTGGCAAAGCGACCTTTTTTTCCATTTTTCGCCAGTCAAACCCGGATCCTGAATCGGTGATCCGCAGCAGGATACGGTTTATATCAACGTCTATTGAGAAAAAAACATCCTTCCTGGAATCCATTTTCGAACCATGCCGCACTGCATTGTTTAATACTTCTCGCACACCCAGATTGACATCAAAACATAAGTCTTCGAAATCACTTTCTGAGAGGAACTGTTCAACATCCATACACACAGAATTGACCCCTTCAAAAGTGGCTGAAAATGTCACTGTAAAACCGGTTTTATGTTTGGTCAGGGTATACATTTCTAAATATCAACCCCCATCAAGACAACATCATCTTCCATTCTGCGTCCACCATCAAACATCAGTCTGACGATCTCTGCGGTCGCTTCCTGGATATTCAGATCCCTTGTGTTTATAGCGAACCTGAGCAATTCATCCAGGCCCTGCTCTCTGGTCCGGATCTTGTCTTCAAAAGACTCCAAGAGACCATCAGAAAAAATGTAAAGTCGCTCACCTTCGGAAAACTTGATCTCCTGGCGGTTAAACAGGGCAGTGTCGAAGACTCCCAGTACATCCCCGTCAGCTTCAAGCCATTTGGGCTCACCCTGCCTGGGCAAAAGCAAGACTGGTAGATGGGCTGCATTAACCAGGTATAGTATGGAGTTCCCCCGGTCCACACTGGCATAGGCAGCGGTGAGATGTTGACCATCAGCAAAAATAGACAGTAAAACTGAGTTTACCATTCGTAGCGTTTCCTCAGGTGAATACAGCGGTGAAGCGTTTTGTCGCATCAAAGCCTTCAACGCTGATGTCGCAAATGAAGCACCCAGATCATGACCGCTGATGTCTGCCACAAAATACCCAAATACCCCGGAACTGACTTGAAAGACATCGTAAAAATCTCCGCCAGCCTCTAAAATCGGCTGATAATAGATACCAAAATTCGCCTCTGGAAGGTCGTCAGGTTGGACCAGAATTGCCTGTTGCGCATCATGAATCTGCCGCAGACGATTAGCCTGCTCTTCAATTACTCGAAGATAGGTATGGCGTAGTTTAAGATAGTTTTTGACCCGGGCCTGAACCTCTGCCATTTGAAATGGTTTGGCAATATAATCGATGCCCCCGACCGTCAGGCCCTTGACGGTATTTTCAGTATCGTTCAGAGCAGAAATAAATATCACTGGGATGTCAGCGGTAGTCGCACTTTGTTTTAATTTGCGGCAGGTCTCAAAACCATCTTCCTCCGGCATCATAATATCCAGCAAGATAATACCCGGCTGCTCTTTTGTAGCGATTGATCTGGCTTCCGGACCACTATTGGCAGTTAAAACCCTATACCCCAGTTCGTTTAGCATTTCCGCCAACATGATGACATTCATCTCATTGTCATCCACTACCAGAACAGACATCTCTTTGTTGTGCATATCAACCTGCATTGCTACGTTTCGGTTTTGGTCAATTGTTCTTTATTGGGATATCGATCATTTCAATATCCTGAACCCTTGACTGCTTTCGTGTTATCGAGTGAAATCAGTGATCCGGTAATCCTATGGGTTGGCTCAAAAATTAGTCAAGTGTTTCCCATTCGTGAAAAGGAAACACGTTGCTGTCACATTCTGTTTGCAAAATGTCCAGTGCTTTTAGGACTTTTGCAAATAGATTATGTGAAGTTATTTTTTGAACGATCCCTACGTGTCGATAGATTCCGATTTTTGCAACGTTAACAATTATTCAACTTTTTGTGGTTTTACCACCTTTAATTTTTTCAAAAACAGTTGACATCATGTCAGTGTCAAAGGGTTTGTACATGATTTCACTGGCGCCGGCCTCCCTGGCGGCCTTGTTATCTCGTACTTCGTTCTGGGTTGTCACCAGGATAATGGGCAGTTCATCCTTGTTATATTTCTTCCTTACTTCTTGAATTAACTCAATTCCGGTAACCCCAGGCATATTCAAATCGGTACATAAAAAATCGGGTTTTTCTGACTGCAGCCAGGAAATAGCTTTAAGTGGTTCAGAAAAAAGCACGACATCATAACCGAGTTCTGTAATGACGGAACGATAGATGTGTAAAACGACCTTTGAGTCATCCACTGCACAGACTCTTCCTTTGACCTGCTTTTTCTGCTGCTGTGCCAGGCGCAGGATTTCGTTAGCCAATTCTGTCGAATTGTGATCCTGCAATTGCTTGACAAAAAATTCCCTGATATCCTGATGAACGTCCTGCCCCAAATAGGTACAGGCTCTCTTTTTAAAGCCGGCGGACTTTATCAGACCCAGGAACAGGTTTCCTGCCTGGGCGTCAATGACTGCTTTAATGATATACTCGGCGTCATCTCCCGGTTCTTCGACCATATTCATAACCCCTGTAATCAGGGTCGCATCCAGATTCCGATCAATGGCTTTGGCAGCAGCCAACCGCACATTGCTGTCCGGATCAGCAATACCACCCGCCAGGACGTAGTCACCCTTCCGGTTTGACAATTCAGCCAGGGCCTCAAAGGCGGCAAAACGGATGTTTGGATTCGGGGGCTGATTGTTAATCAGTTTACGAATAGCTGAAGCGGCGCTTTCATCGCCAATCTCCTGCAAGACATTCAGGGAGAGAATCTGCAGATCATTGTTACTGTCTGATAAATTTTCGATTAACAAGGGAACTGCCTTGGCACCAATTGCCGCGAGCCAGGCACGAGCATGGTTTCTGATGGGGGCAGATCGAGCTTGTAGAGTCTTATTCAGTTTGCGCAAGGAAAAATCATCCTGGACCTCAGCAAAAACATCAAGAATCAGGTGATCTATCTTAGGATCTTTACCGAGAAATTCGGCAAGGCGTTGTAATGCTGTCGAAGATGCAATTCTTCCCAGAGCTGTCACGGCTGCGACAAGCAGATCGAAATCCTCCACATAAAGAAATTCTGAGACTGCGTTAACGGCTTCTGGATTTCCCAGAGTCCCCAGGCTGGTCAGTACCGTAAGCAGGGCTGGCTTTTCCTCAAGCCCAAGCATCAGGCTGATGAGATTTGGTACCGCTTCCTGCAGGTTTAATTCGCCAGCCAGCTTCAGATAGTGAAATTTTTCAAGACCTTCACCCGCCAGACCGTGAATCACAATATTCGGACTGTGCACTGCTTTGGAAAGAATAGTATCGGTAATAGTCGGGAATCTGGCAGCAGTTTTTGGGTGCTTGATCAATAAGTAACTTAACACCGGAATAGCGAAAGCATCTGCCGCTCCACTCAACTCCAGGAGGATGGCTTTTTGCTCGGTAACGCCAAGTTCTGGAAAGTGATCTATTACCAAGCGAGCTTTTGTAAAATCCTGGTTGACAACGTCATGCTTAATCTCCTGTAGAGCAGGCTGGCTTTCAATTTTGGTCATTTAGATGTAAAAATTATGGATTCTATTTTCTTGAGCTGATTATGCAGCCACAAATGAAAAATATTGGCTGTATTTTGGACAGAGTTTTCTTTAATCTCTGTCACCGATTTTCTGACAAATATTCGAACCATCCTTAATCTATCAATTGTGTTGTGTTTGATTGGTTTTGGACTGGGTCGCCAATAATCTGACTTAGGGTCGGCTCAAGAATTAGTCAAGTGTTTCCCATTCGTGAAAAGGAAACACGTTGCTGTCACATTCTATGTACAAAATGTCCAGTTATTTTAGGACTTTTGTAGATAGATTATGTGAAGTTATTTTTGAACGATCCCTTAATGCCGAATTCGCTATATATGAATATACCTCTAAAGGTAACAGTATATTGCCTTCAATTGCAACACCGATCTGACAATCACTACAGAGAGTTTCTATCTGAATACCAATGTCGGATTTTCTAACATCGGTAATCACTGCCCGGTTGTTTGTCAGATCATTCACTACTTTTTCCTTCTTTAGGGATCGTACAAAAATACCTTGGCATAAACTGTCCGCAAAAGTCCTTTAAAGACTAGACATTTTGCAGACAGAATGCCAAGTAATTTTTGAGCCGACCCTTAGAGAAAATATTTTTTATTTGAGGAAAAGCCGTATCAAAGGCTTGCAATTAATTGTTCGAAATGACAAACTGATGTCGATTTTTCTGATTACTTCTTCTATTTTCATTCAGCAATGTCCGGTTAGGTTTTTGCAAAACAAAAGCTGAATGATAAAACCCGTCTCTGCGCATAAGGATTTAAAGATTTGCTAAGTTTGCTTCTCGAAAAACCGCCAAATTCGCTCGTGCTTCGCTCAAACAAGGCTCATTTTCGCTACGCCAAACTAAGAAAATCTAATAAATCCTTATAAGCTCGATCCAGATTTCATCATTCAGCTTTCTGCAAAAACCTAACCGGACGTTGCTGATTTTCATTGAGACAATTCAAGGAGAACAAACCATGGGTGTACGCGATTTTACTATTTACGATTTTATATACAGAAATGCTCAGCTCTATCCAGATCGTGACGCTATCGTTTTCAATGAAAAGCGGCTCACTCACAAAGAATATAAAGAAAAATGTGACAGCTTGGCAGCCGGCCTTGTTGAAGCAGGAATTACACTGGGTGACAGGATAGCGGTCGTCGCACACAACAGTGATGAGTTTATCATTCTGTATGGCGCTGCGGCAAAAATTGGGGCGATTGTTCTGGCTGTTAACTGGCGGTTTCAGCCAGATGAAGTGGCGTATGTGCTACAGGACTGTACTCCGAGATTTGTTTTTGCCGGGGCTGATTACCAGAAAACGGTGGCAGAGATCGCTGAAAAGGCTGACTTTATCGAAAAGTGTTACAGCATAGGAGAGGGCGAGCTGCAACAGGGCTTTCTCGAATTCAAGACACTTTTGTCAGAACCAGATGGGAACGATGCACCTGATATATCAGCGGACACAGGTTTTGTGATCATTCACACGGCAGCGGTCGAAGGACATCCACGGGGCGCCCTCTTGAGTCAGGCGAATTGTATCTATTCGAGTCTGATTGCCATGGGTGAGTATGAGCTCGATCACGATGGATGCCATATGTGTATCCTGCCGCTGTTTCACATCGCTGGACTGAATCTGGCCATTACCATGATGCATGCAGGTGGAAAGAATGTTATTCTTGAACGGTTCGATCCTGAACTGACGTTGAAATTGATCGAAAAAGAAAAAGGAACTGTCTTCTTCAATTTTGCTCCTATTCTAGGCATGATGATGGACAAATATGAAGAGGGGTCATACGACCTGACCAGCATCCGACATTTAAGTGGTATGGACCACCCGGATAATATCAAGCGCTTTCTATCACTGGTCCCCACTGCAGTGTACCACACAGGATTTGCCCAAACTGAAGCCATGGGTGTAACTGGGGCACCGATTTCTGAAAAACCCGGCAGCGCCGGAAAGCCAACCACTCTTGCCAGAGTTGCACTTTTTGATGACTTCGATATTGAAGTCCCGGTAGGAACTCCGGGAGAAATCTGTGTTCGATCTCCGACAGTCTTTCTCGGATACTGGGGCCTGGAAGAGGAAAATGCTTTTACCTTTAGAAACGGTTGGCATCACACAGGTGATATTGGACGTTTCGATGAGGAAGGATATTTGTGGTATGTGAAGCGAAAGGCCCAGAAAGAGCTGATTAAACCCGGAGGAGAAAACGTCTATCC
Organism: Deltaproteobacteria bacterium; assembly: GCA_018645005.1. Classification (GTDB taxonomy): domain Bacteria; phylum SAR324; class SAR324; order XYD2-FULL-50-16; family XYD2-FULL-50-16; genus JAHJRI01. The sequence continues at coordinate 5,784 of JABGPJ010000126.1, forward strand.
GGTCGAGGTGGAAAAAGCGATTCTTGATCATCCATCCATCAACGAAGTGAGCGTCATCGGAGTCCCTGATCAAAAATGGGGAGAAGCCATTAAGGCCGTCTGCGTACTCAAAGCAGGGGAATCCCTTGATGCGAAAGATCTAATCGAATTTGTGGGTTCAAAAATTGCGCGTTATAAAAAACCCCAACAAGTGGTTTATGTGGACGTGTTGCCTAAAAACAATGAGAATGAGATCGATAGAGACCAGGTGAAAAAGGATCACGGTGGCAAATACTAATACCGAAAAAGTGCTGTCTGTCTCTTGAAATGAACTGGAATAAACGCATTACATTGTCCGGTAAAGTTCTTTTTTAATATATCGGGTGCTTGGCAAAGGTCATGCACCCTGTTTAAAAGATGTTTTTCTGTGATGGATTAGCTTCGCCAGAGGTACACTGGATTGTAACAGATTGAATATAAATAACTTCCTACCCCTCCCCGCTCTTTTTTCTTGACAAAATCAGGTCAAAATTCGATCTTTAAAAAGATGCATCATATGATGGAAACAATTTATGGAATTAATTTTTGGAATTAAGGAGAGAGCTTGTGCCGACCCCACTTGAAAAAGCAAGAAAAAATCCTGATTCAATGAAGGCGAAGATTCTCTCTTCCGCTCGGCATCTTTTTGGCGAATATGGGTATCATGGTGTGACCACGCGTATGATTGCAAAGGAAGTCGGGATTGATATTTCGACTTTGCATTATCACTGGGGAGATAAGGAAAATCTGTACGAGGCTGTTATTACTGACATCCATGATGAAATTATCGGCGTGATGCTGGATATCGAAAAGATTGTGCATGGAAAGTCTGTCGAGGTTCGTCTGGAGGTGGCCATCGATGTCATGTGCGACTATCTGTTTGCTAAACCGGAAGTCCCCAAACTGATTGTCGTCAGCTCATTTGGCAAAACGAGACCTGATGGCATTCGCGATGACCGATTGGCCGAACATGCGCCTAATGTGGCGATTGCTATGGGACTGGCACCTGATAAAAAAGGGGTTTCTCCCGCCGATACTGCCATGGTCCTGGCAATTTCCAATGCGATGTATTCATTTACCTCCGGGGAAAACACTTTCAAAGGCATCCTGAAAGTGGAGCATGATGAGTATGTAACCATTGTTAAGAAAACGCTGAAGTTTATCTTAATTCCTGCGTTTACACAGAAAGTCGCTCATAACTGAGCGGCGAATATCTGAAGTAAGCAGCTGGAAAAAGGTGACATTTTTGAGAATTTTTATCAGCCCGGCAAAACCTGTTCGAATCACTGAACCATGTGGTGATGAATGAAAAGGTTCCCGGCTATGAAAGGCTCAGGTACATGTTTCATTGATGGGAAACGGCCGCGTTCGTTTCCAGATGAGACTGAACCCCAGAGCCATTTTAATATAATAAAATGAGGAGAAAAAAATGGGTGACGTCAGTTTTGAAGGAAGAGTCGCGATTGTTACAGGCGCCGGGGCTGGTTTAGGACGAACGTATGCACTTGAACTCGCCAGGAGAGGTGCCAAGGTGGTGGTTAATGATCTTGGCGGATCCAGAGACGGATCCGGTGCCAGTTCTTCTGCCGCTGATCAGGTGGTGGACGAAATCAAACAGGCCGGTGGCGAAGCGGCTCCCAATTACGACTCTGTTGCATCCGTGGAAGGGGGAGTCAATATTGTAAAAACAGCCGTAGACAATTTTGGCAAAGTCGATATTGTCATCAACAACGCCGGGATACTCAGAGACAAGAGTATTGTAAAAATGGAAGAGTCAGAATGGGACCTGGTGATGGATGTACATCTTAAGGGGGCTTTCTGTGTAACCCAACCCGCATTTAAAGTGATGAAAGCGAACGGTTATGGCCGAGTTGTCAACACGGCGTCCGGTGCCGGCCTGTACGGAAATTTTGGTCAGATAAACTACAGTTCTGCAAAGTTAGGGGTTTTGGGTGTGATGCATTCGGTTCATATTGAAGGGGCCAAATACAATATCAAAGCCAATACAATTGCGCCGATCGCTGCTTCCCGTCTGACTGAGGATGTGATGCCACCTGAGATTTTCACAAAGCTGGATCCAAAATTTGTGACACCGCTGGTAATGTATCTCGTTTCCGAAGAAAACCAGGACTCAGACATGATCTTTAATTGTGCTGCTGGCTGGTTCAGTCGGACAGCCATTATGTGTGCACCTGGAACAATCATCGGCAATGGGGTGGATGATATCTCTACCGAGCAAGTGCGAGACGAATGGTCAAAAATTACAAGCCTTGATGAGGCAAAAGTACTCGCAGGTGGTGTAAATGACAGTTTTGGCTACCTGGCACCGTTGATGACGGGTGGGCTGTCGACAGGTCCGAAGTAAGAGTACCAGATGAAGAACTGAAGTGGGATTCAACTTGAAGGGGGTCGAATAATCGACCCCCTGTCATTATCCTTTATAGATTTCTGTATCGTGGGTTTTGATCCAGTTCTTCTTAAAGATATTCTTCGCTTCCAGGACTTTGTCCACCTCCAGAATGAGGATCGCCTCGCCACCTTCCAGGCCAATAAACGGGTACAGGCTTTCGAGGTTGACGTCAACTTCGATCAATGTTCTTAAAACCGCGTTCAATCCTCCCGGATGATCGGGGGCCGAGACAGCAATTACCTCTTTTGTGGAGGTGATGAAGCCCTTGCCATTTAAAACCGAGACCGCTTTATCTGGATCGTCAACCACAACTTGAAGTTGAACGGGTTTCAGTTTGGTTGCCGCCATTATTGCCTTGATATTGATCTGCTCGACTTCCAGAATATTACAGATCTCGTGCAGTTTGCCGGGTTCGTTATCGACGGCGATTGATACTTGTCTGATTGCCATAAGTTCTTACTCTCCTATTCAAATGGAAACTTTTCATAACCGATCATCAGCGCCTTAATAACGCTTTCGGCCACTTTTTTCTTTCTGCCCATCAGCATTTGGATGCTTTCCTGCAGGGTTTCGATTTTAACCACTTTCGCTAATTTAATAAACGATCCCAGTATGATCATGTTGGTGGATCGGACATTACCCATTTCGTTGGCCAGATCACTGGCGGGAACAGGGAAAAAGCTGATATCGCCACGGACAGGAACATCGTCAACGATACTTGAGTTGTATATCAGCCTGCCGCCTGGCTGAAGTCGGTTGATAAAACTAACAACCGATGGCTGGTTCATAGATAGTAAAAAATCGGGTGATGAAACAACCGGTGAAGCGATCTCTTCATCTGAAACACAGAGCGTGCAGTTAGCAGTTCCACCTCGCATGGCGGCGCCGTATTCTGGCAGAAATGTGACATGAAAGTCCTCCAGCATGGCCGCATTGCCCAGTATGTTCCCGATTGTTAAAACACCCTGGCCACCGGAACCGGCAAAAAGCATTCTTGAAATCATTTTTGCCCCCTTTTATCGGTTAACACACCCAGAGGAAACTCTTCAGACAGCACATTATCGATCCATTTGCAGGATTCTATGGTGTCCATTTTCCAGTTGGTAGGGCATGCAGATAAAACCTCAATGATGGAGTAACCAAGGTCATCCACCTGTGTTTGAAAAGCGATCTCGATCGCCTTTTTGGTGCGGCGAATATTTTTTGGGGAACTCACAGAAACCCTTTCCGCATAGGCAACACCTTTAAATTCAGAGACGATGTCGGTGATATGCAGTGGATACCCATCAACCCCGGGTTCTCGACCCAGAGGTGAAGTGGTCGTCCGCTGATCGATGAGCGATGTGGGAGCCATTTGACCACCAGTCATTCCGTAAACGGCGTTATTGATAAATATTACGGTGAACTTTTCACCCCGGTTAGCAGAGTGAATAGTTTCAGCGGTTCCAATTGCAGACAGGTCCCCGTCACCCTGGTATGACAGAACAAATAGATCCGGACGGGCTCGCTTGATACCGGTTGCAATGGCCGTCCCTCTACCGTGAGCCGCTTCGATCATATCAATATCGAAATAGTTGTATGCCAGTACGGCACATCCCGCAGGATTGACGCCAATCGTGCGTTTTCCCAGATCCATCTCTTCCAGAAGTTCAGCCACGATTCTATGCACGATCCCATGACCGCATCCAGGGCAGTAGTGGGTAACGACGTCTTTCTTATAATATTTAGGCCATTCGTTTTTAAGCTTCATGATTTAAATCCTCTTTTTTCCTGATACTCACGATAAACAAATCTGGCAAATTCAGCGGGTGTCGGAACAACACCACCAGGTCTGCCGTGAAATGAAATATCGGCCATTCCACCGATCGCCAGTTGAACATCTTCCAGCATCTGACCGGTGCTCATTTCAAAAACAATAAACTGGCTGATGGTTTTAGTCAGTTCCTGTAAAATCTTTTTGGGAAACGGCCAGAGGGTGATAGGTCGAATAAGCCCGGCTTTGATCCCTTCTTTACGTATACGATTGATAGCGCCTTTAGCGATTCTTGCAGTAGTGCCGTATGCGATGATGACCAGCTCTGCGTCATCCATCTTGTAAGCTTCATAGCGTGTTTCGTTTTCAGCGATTTGTTGGTACTTTCGGTCCAGCTTCCAGTTGTGTCGTTCCATTTCCGCCGTGTCCAAGACCAGTGAGGCCATATATTTGCTGGGGCCATCTCCACGGCTTTTCAGCGCCCACTCTTTTTCCGGCAGCTCTCCGATCGGCTCAGGAAATACTACGGGTTCCTTCGTTTGTCCCATCATGCCATCTCCCAGGATCATCACAGGCGTTTTGTAACGATCAGCAAGGTCAAAAGATAAATATGTCAAATCAGCAATCTCCTGCACAGATCCAGGAGCCAAGACCGGCATGCGGTAATCGCCATGTCCACCACCACGAGTTGCTTGGAAATAGTCCCCTTGCGCCGGGGCAATATTACCCAGCCCTGGACCACCTCGCATCACGTTTACGACGACAGCCGGTAACTCGAATCCAGCCAGGAAAGAGAGACCTTCCTGTTTCAGGCTGATACCCGGACTGGAGGAAGAGGTCATTACGCGGGCGCCGGTAGCAGAAGCCCCGATGACCATATTGATAGCGGCTGTTTCACTTTCCGACTGTACAAAGACACCCCCTGTTTTGCGCAGATGCATAGCCATGTACTCCCCCAACTCATTCTGCGGCGTAATGGGATAGCCGAAATAGCATTTGCACCCGGCCCTGATCGCAGCCTCTGCAAAGGTGTGATTCCCACTGATAAACGTTTTATTCATAATATACCTCAAGCACAAGATCAGGGCAGACCAGAGTACAGATCATGCAGCCGTTGCAATCTTTTCCGGCAACAGGTTCGGCATAGTTGTAGCCCATTTTATTAAGATTCTCAGACGTTCTTAGAACTTCCGGTTTGCAGAACTCCACACAAAGGTTACACCCCTTGCAGGCCTCCTGATTGACAATCACTTGATATTTTTTCTTTTTTTTTGCCACCTGGTGTTAACCTCATTAAAAATATTGGATTTGGATTGACTCCAGTCTGAGTAACAATCTGTTACTCAGACTGCAGACATTATCAGTGGCGATCGTCAGGTTTGAATCTCTAACAAGGTATCAGATTTTTCAGATAAAATGCAGAGCAGAAGATACGATCCTGTACCAAACGCCGATCTAACATGTCATAAAAAGCCCGGACAGATTGATCAATTCGATGACGGGCAACCACGCGGGGGGAAGATTTATATGGAATCCCTTCGCAGATAGTCCTGAACTCGCCGTTTTTCCAACCCTCATGTCAAATAACGGGAGATGGTTGTGGTTTTCGAACTGGAGGTCACTGGCGTAGGCTAGGATTATCGATGAAAAATACAAAAAAAACAACCCCAGAATTAGCTGATGATTGATATAGCAGGGATTTAGTTGTTGAATAGGGGAACCTTGACTTATGGCAGGTGATTCAATTAGGCTTACTAATCAATCAAATGATGTAATTATTGAATGGAACCTTTCGATGTGAGTCGACGAGCTTGCATTTTCAGGGAAGTGCATCACCATAAAGTAGAGGAGGAATTTGGATGGGTCCGCTAAAAGGAATGAAAATTGTTGAAATTGGTAGTATTGGTCCAGGTCCGTTTTGTGCTCAAATGCTGGCAGACATGGGGGCAGATATTATTCGCATAGATCGGAAAACGCCTGCTCCCATACTACAAGATACAAAATACGAGGTGTTGCATCGCAATAGACGGTCTGTGATGGTAGATCTGAAAAAACCGGCAGGGGTCCAAACGGTTTTAAAGTTAATTGCTCAGTCCGAGGCCCTGATCGAAGGATTTCGGCCAGGTGTGATGGAGCGATTGGGACTGGGACCGGATATCTGTTTCGATAAAAACCCGGGACTGGTTTACGGACGCATGACGGGTTGGGGGCAGGACGGACCTCTGGCTCAAGCGGCAGGTCACGACATCAATTACATTTCTCTCTCCGGGGCGTTACATGCTATGGGTTCTGCAGGTGGAAAACCGGCTGTCCCCTTGAATCTGGTTGGTGACTTTGGTGGTGGTGGGATGTTCTTGGCATTCGGTATCATGTGCGGCGTATATGAAGCCAGAACGTCAGGTCAGGGACAGGTCGTGGACGCGTCTATGGTAGAGGGGGCTGCTGCACTCAGCGGAATGTTTTATGGCATGTTTGCCGGTGGTATGCAGAATAACAAGCGAGGAACTAACCTGCTCGATGGGGGCGCTCACTTTTACGATACTTACGAAACAGCTGACGGTAAATGGATCTCGATCGGTTCGATTGAACCACAGTTTTATGCGCTTCTCCTTAAACACGCTGGCCTTGAAGATGAGGAGTTAAAAAATCAGATGGCCATGGACCGCTGGCCGGATTGGAAGGAGAAGATGACTACCGTTTTTAAAACCAAGACACGGGATCAATGGTGTGAGATCATGGAATGTACAGATGTGTGTTTTGCTCCAGTGCTCTCCTTTGATGAGGTCAAGGATCACCCGCAAAACCAGTCGAGACAGTCATTCATTGAGGTTGAGGGAGTGCTGCAGCCTGCTCCGGCACCACGTTTCAGCCGCACACAACCGGAAATGAGATATCCGCCTCCCAAAAAAGGGGAGCACAATGAAGAAGCTCTAAAAGAGTGGGGGTTTCACTCAGATGAGATAGATGCTCTGATATCAAGCGATGTGATCTGAACCTGATCGTTTTGGCTGATTAAAATCGTTGACAGTATCAGCCCAAAAGATAAGGATTTTTATTTAAGAGAGTGTTCTGAACCGAGAGGTTTTATAGAACCAATATCGTACTTTCTGGGCATATTTCCAATTATTTATTTGTACCATTTGATCAAGGAGGAGAGATGATTAACGATCCCGTATTCCAGCCTATAACAATCAACAAACTTGAGATCAAGAACCGCATCTGTCTGCCGGCTATGCATCTGAATATGGCAGAAGATTATCTGGTCACGGATCAGTTGGTTGATTTCTACGCAGAACGAGCCCGTGGCGGTGCCGGGCTGATAACTGTGGGTTTTGCCACCGTAGATGAGCTTTCCAGTGGTACGACGAATATAGGAGCTCACAAGGATGAATTTATCCCCGGGTTGAGTCGTCTGGCAGCGGCCATTAAAGACAATGGTGCACGGGCGGCAGTTCAGATTAATCATGCCGGTAAGAATTCACACTCCATGATGATCGGTGGAAAACAGGCCGTTGCTCCATCCGCCGTTTTCTCCAGGATGACACGGGAGACCCCTCGAGCATTGGAGATCGATGAAATACCCCAGGTGATCGACAGTTTTGCACAGGCAGCGTTACGGGTGAAAAAAGCGGGTTTCGATGCCGTTGAGGTATTAGCAGGAACCGGCTACCTGATCAGTTCGTTTCTCTCGTTGTTGACGAATCAGCGAACGGATGAATGGGGTGGGTCTTATGAAAATAGAATGCGCTTTGGCGTAGAAGTGATCAAAGCCATCCGTAAGGCTGTTGGAGAGGAGTATCCGATACTTGTAAGGATGAATGGTAACGATTTGATGCCGCAGGGTGTTGGACGTCTGGATTTGCAAGTGTTTGCAAAAAATCTGGTTGCAGCGGGTGTAAATACCATTAATATCAATGTGGGGTGGCATGATGCCAAGATTCCGCAAATTGTGACCTCAGTTCCCAGAGGGGCGTTTGGATATTTGTCAAAGGAGATGAAGCAGCAGGTTGATGTACCTGTAATTACCGGACATCGCGTTCATGATATTGAAACTGCGAGAGAATTAATTGGAAATGGTGTTTGCGACATGGTTGCCATGGGGCGGTCCTTGATCGCGGATCCTTTTATGCCAGAAAAAGCACGCACAGGCAGAAAACAAGATGTCCTCCACTGTATTGCATGTGCTCAGGGCTGTTTTGATCATCTCTTCGAGTTGGAACAAGTGAGATGTCTCTGCAATCCAAAAGCCGGTCGGGAAGCAGAATGCCTGATAGAAAAAACGAAGACACCGAAGAAAGTGATGGTCATTGGCGGAGGCGCGGCCGGGATGAGCGCGGCCTTAGCAGCTGACGAAAAAGGACATGCAGTGACGTTGTTCGAAAAAACAAATGAGCTGGGCGGACAATTGCATCTTGCAGGCGCCCCTCCTGGCAGAGAAGAGTTTCTGGAGTTGGCCAAAGATCTAGCCCAACAGATTCAGTTGAGTGGTGTAGAACTCAGGCTGGATGAAACCGTGGATGAGGGATGTCTCGATACGGAAAAGCCTGACTATGTGATGCTGGCGACCGGCGCTAAGCCGATAACGCTGCCAATTCCAGGTGTGGATCTGCCGAATGTGGTTCAAGCGTGGGATGTACTTACAGAAAAAGTTCAATGCGGAAAGAAAGTTGCGATTATTGGTGGAGGTGCTGTTGGTGTTGAAGTGGCGCTATATCTGGCTGAAAAGGGAACCCCTTCTGGCGAAGCAATCAAATTTCTGCTGATTAACGGTGTAGAAACCCCTGAAGATCTGGTAAAAATCGCCACGAAAGGAACAAAAGAGGTGGTTTTGCTGGAAATGCTGGAGAAGGTCGGCAAAGATATCGGAAAATCCACGCGCTGGGTGATGATGCAGGATCTATCACGTTATGGTGTTATTGTGAAAACACAAACCAAGGCAAGTGAGATTACATCCTCTGGTGTAAGAATTGAAATCGATGGTCGGGTGGAAGAGATTGAAGCAGATACCGTGGTACTGGCTTCCGGATCGAAATCGGAGAATGCGTTCCAGTCAGTTTTGGAACGAAAAGGCATTCCACATCAAATCATTGGAGATGCCAGCCAGATTGCATTGGCTTATGATGCCATGCACAGCGGGTTTGATGCCGGCAGCAAGTTATAAATGAACAGGGGGCATCAAGCCCCCTTAATAACCAAGAGCTCATCCACACAATTTTATCTTCTTTTTGACCTTCCCGCTCATGGCCAGAGATCTCTTTTTTCTACCATTATAAAAGCAAGAAAAATTGCCTTGCGGTGTTTTCTCGCCTCTTTTTCATGTGTCCCTACGACTGTTTTCCCTCCGCAATGTCCGGTTAGGTTTTTGCAGAAAGCTGAATGATGAAACCTGGATCGAGCTTATGCGCAGAGACTGGTTTTATCATTCAACTTTCGTGTAGCAAAAACCTAACCGGACATTGCTGGTTTTCCCTCAATATTGTTCATCAAGTCATCAATTAAATTGGATTTCTATGCAGGTATATCTTAAGTTATTGGGCGCCGCCATTTTTTGGGGTGGGACCTTTATTGCGGGCAGGATTGTGTCCCGGGAAATGGATCCTTATTCTGCCGCATTTATCCGGTTTCTGATTGCGTCTGTTTTTCTTTTAGGAACCATTCGTTTCCATCAAGGGTATCTACCGCCACTGAAAAAAAATCAAATCATTCCAGTTGTTTTACTGGGCATGACTGGCATTTTTTCTTATAATATTCTGTTCTTTAAGGGATTACATACAGTACACGCAGGCCGTGCCGCTTTAATCATTGCTTTGAATCCCATATTTATCAGTCTCTGCTCATCGATCTTCTTCAAAGAACGCTTAACTATCTTCAGGGCAGCCGGGATCCTGATATCATTTTTAGGGGCAGCCATTGTGATCACCTATGGGAATTTAGGAAACATGATTAATATGCCAATCAGCCGCGGTGACTTTTTCATTTTCGGCTGTGTGGGCTCCTGGGTCGCTTACTCTCTGATCGGGAAAGTTGTTATGACAGGGATTTCACCACTTGTATCGGTTGGATATTCGTCTGCAATCGGTACGCTGGCGTTGTTGGTCCCGGCAGCGATGAAAGGTGTTTTTCCACAGATGATGTCCCTCTCGTTGATAGAGTGGAGTTCTTTGTTTTATCTTGGGTTTTTTGGAACAGTCTTGGGATTTTTCTGGTATTACGATGGCATAAACCGGATTGGGCCCATGAAGGCCAGCGTCTTCATAAATTTTGTTCCAGTGAGTGCCATTCTTCTGGCTTATTTGATTCTCGACGAATCAGTTACCTGGTCGCTTGTCAGTGGCGCTATGCTTGTTATGAGTGGTGTTCTGCTGACTAATTTTTCAGAGCAGCTCTGGAGAATGGTTCGAAAACAGTAGATCTCAGTGTGTTGGCTCAAAATCCGAGTTGAGTCGTCTGTTGATTGTTTCCAGATAAAATTAAATTTGTTGTGGAAGAACAGTAATGTCCGGTTTTTCATTCAGCTTTTGTTTTTTGCAAAAACCTAACCGGACATTGCTGGTGGAAGAAGAGATTTTTGAAAATTATTCAGTTTGTCTGTATGAGAGGCTGTCAACTCTGCCTGTTTTTCCTGCCAGCTGTTTTGGGCCTTCAAATTCGGTTTGATAGCTGATCCCGATATCCCCTCTTTTTTGAGACGTTTGACTTCGATCTTCTCCATCGATACGTAGGTAGCCGCCAGCTCTTTCTGAAAAGCGTCGATGATATTATTCAAACGCTTCAAAGCGGCATCTGTTGAGACATTCGGGTTAAGTGCCGCAATGCCATCGAGAATATGCCGACTCGTTTGGGGATTTGTCAGACTGAGCGCCTGGGAAAGGCATTCCAAAGCTGACTTCCTGCCATAACCCTCCTGATCTGGACTGAATGCAGCGATTTCATTTTGTATATCCGTTTTGTGATGGATATTCTGCAAATAATTCTGGGCAATAGCCTGACCTTTGGCAATACTCTCCTTTTTGTGCTCTTCCTTGATCTCTTCCGAATTCAGCTTTGGCATTCCTGCCACTTTTTCCATTGCCAGTTCAAAAGCGGTTTTGGCTCTTTGGCTTCCCATCGTAACTCCTTTATGTTGAATCTCAAAAATGGTGTCGTTAACAACACGATATCAGGGTTCGATCATCATTTGATGTGAAAGAAACTGGAAATTTTCCTTAACCTCATCTCTACCCTGAATTACGCCAGGATGTCCGTAAGGATGGCCACACAACAGCCAATCGACATCAAGGGATGAAACCCGCTTAATACTCTGCTTCATCTGTGCCAGGCTCCCACCTGGCAGATCGGTTCGACCTGTGCTGTGATAAAATATCAAATCTCCGGCAATCAAGACTTTCTCTTTGGGCCAGAAAATCGTGATATGACCCGGTGAATGGCCAGGAGAGTGGATAATATCGAGCAGTACCGACTCCTGAGTTCCCAATTTCAGATCTCCTTCATCCAACAGTAGATCCGCAATTCCTCCCATCTGCTGATAAATATCTGCTTCTGCCCGATGAATAGCAACTTTGGTATTGATTCGGGTTTGAAAGAAACTCGCTGCTTCAATGTGATCAGGATGGCAATGTGTCAACAAGGTGAGTCCAATAGCTCCTGGATCAAGGCCATCGTTTTGAATTCCTTTCAACAAGAGTTCCAACGCCGGTTCATCGGTTCCCTTTGTTTTAATATGACCCGGGTCGATGAGCAGATGTCTGTTTTGATCAAGACAGTTCGAAATCAGATACGAATTGCAGTTGTTGTCCTGACCCTGCCAAATGTATCCGTAGAGGTTTTTTGCGAGTTGCATATCAATCTTTAAAAGGAGTCACTTGTCCAGAATGGATTAAAAAGAAATTGGAGATAGCTGCCTGCCGATCTGAATAAACCAGAATCGTTTCAATTTTACAGATAAAATGACCCAGAAACAAGACTTCCCTTAACCATCTTCTCGATTTTGAAGGGGTTGTGAAATCGGAATATCATTTCTGAGTAATATTAATTTCATCTAGAAGGTTAGATCTTTTCCCAAATTGTTTTAAAATGCAATCGCTTTTTCTGTTGCTTGATGACTTTGGATAATTGGACTCCCCGGGTCGGGAGGATTGTCCTGCTTGAAATATTCAAGTTGACATTTTTCACTATTGCGGTAGTTTCTGAGGTTCATCATCCTTGCTATCCGGGAACCCTATTCCTCAGATTTCTTGATATTTCAAAAACAATGCTATTGATTATTGCTTCGCTGTTATACTGGGTATTTGTTGTTGTCACCTCGATTTTAGCGTTTCCGGTTGCAGTTTTGATCAAATTGATGACCCAGTTCTTCGATAAAAGGTTGATCGTCCTTCATCGCTTTACATGCCTCTGGGCTTCGCTCTACACCTGGTTCAATCCTTTCTGGTCAGTTCGTATTTCAGGCAAAGAGAATATTAAAAAAAACGAAGCCTACGTTTTTGTTTGCAACCACCAGTCTGTAGCCGATATTTTCGTTTTATTCCGCTTGTTTGTCCACTTCAAATGGGTTTCAAAAATAGAAAATTTCAGGATCCCCATAGTCGGGTGGAATATGCGTATGAACCGCTATATTAAATTGATACGCAGTAGTATTAAGAGCCAGGCAAAAATGATGAAAGATTGTCAGAAGACGCTTGCTGAAGGGAATTCGGTCATGATTTTTCCAGAGGGGACCCGGACATTAACCGGCAGGTTACGACCATTTAAAACAGGGGCTTTCCAGTTGGCTATCCGTGCAAAGTGTTCTATTGTTCCCATCGTCCTCAACGGTTCGTCCAAAGCACTGCCGAAAGCCGGAATAATTCTAGGCGGAAAGCATCCCATCGATATTCATGTCCTGGCGCCAATCCCCTACTCGTCGTTCGGCCAAATGGAAGCAAAACAGCTGACAAAGGAAGTCCAATCCGTCATTTCTGCCGAACTTGAGAAAATGAAGGTAACGCACCAAAATCCACCTGTTGCTTGACTTTGTTTAATTCCTTTTTCACTCTTTAAAGACCGCACCGCTTCTGGTGCAACTTTCGTTCGAAGATGCAAATTTCACTTCTCACGCTCTTACTCCTCCGTCTCTTTTTAAATTAATTTAGCAGGCTAACAAGAATCATCTAAATACTCGGTGGAATTTTGAGCTTGACAGCCAAATAGTGTTTTACTAAGATTTAGTTCCATCAAAAGATGGAAAACTAAAATGGAATATCTTGATCAGTTAGCGGTCACTTTACCATTGAAATTGAACGTACCCATAGATAGTTTGTGACATTGGGAAACAGCGATTACCAGGGACTTGGGAATGGATTCAGGTCAAGTCTGATATATCAACGAGCGAAATATAAAACAGGAACAATCATGTTAAAAACAACGATTACTGAGATGTTTGGTGTTAAATATCCGATTATATGTGGTGCCATGATGTGGTTAAGTAAACCCGAATTGTGTGCTGCAGTTTCTAATGCTGGCGGATTGGGAAATCTGACAGCGGGGAATTATAACACTGAAGAGGAGTTCAGGCAGGCCATTCAAGAAACAAGAAAGAGGACTGACAAACCTTTTATGGTTAATGTGACGATTCTGCCATCAGTCAGATTAACCCCTGATCATCATCGGATGTATATCAAAGTGATTGCTGAAGAGAAGATCGCTGGTGTCGAGATTTCTGGTGCACCACTGGACAAGGGTGTCGGTATGGATGCGATTGACATGTTGAAAAAGGCGGATGTTAAAATGTTTCACAAGGTGGGAAGTCTCAGACATGCGCTGCATGCCGAGAAAGTTGGCTATGACGGCATATACGCGGCCGGAATAGAAGAAGGCGGCCATCCGTTAGACGATGACGTTTCAACCATGGTGTTGACACCGAGGATTGCCGAATCCCTGAAAATTCCGGTTGTGACGGTAGGTGGAATTGCGGACGGTCGTTCATTGGCAGCAGCTCTCACGCTGGGCGCATCCGGTGTTATGATGGCTAGTCGCTTTATTGCAACAAAGGAGTGTGTTTGCCATGATAAAATCAAGGAGGAGTTGGTAAAAAGAAAGGAAATTGACACAACAATTATCTGCAAACGATTTGGTCTTCAAGGAAGAGCGCTGAAGAATAAAGTTGTGAACGACATCCTTGAATTGGAAAAATCTGGCGGTTCATTTGAGGATGTCTACCCGTTGCTGGCAGGTGAGCGTATGAAAGATGCCTGGGAAGATGGTGATGTGGACAGGGCAGCGTTGATGGTGGGGCAGTCCATTGGTCTAATCAATGATATTCCTACCTGTCTGGAGCTCTTGGAAACTATGGGCAGAGAAGCGGAAGAACATCTCAACCAAGCCCATAGCCTTGTCGTTGCATAGTTCTGAGGCAGAAACGTTAAATCTTGGATATTAACGAGTGGAAAAACTATGACATATAAAACAATAAAGTTTGAGGTGATCGAAGCGGGAATCGGCTTGTTGACCCTGGATCGAGAGAAGCGACTGAACGCGATTAATCTGGATATGCTGGACGATCTTTATAAGCTGTTCCGCAGCCTGGATGAGCGGATGGATGTTCGAGTGGTAATTATTACTGGAGCCGGACGAGGATTCTGTTCAGGAGCAGATCTTAAAGGCGGACGGATTACAGATGAAGAAGGTCTAAAGGCTTTTACATCCGCTTCTGTTCATCTGGAAGTCATACAAAAAAAATACAGTGGGATTATCAAGGAGATGCGCCGTATCTCGCAACCGATTATCGCAGCCGTCAGAGGACCGGCTGCCGGTGGTGGCATGTCCATGGCTCTGGCAGCAGATATTATTATCGCCAGCCCTACAGCAGAGTTCACTCCCTCTTTTATTAATATTGGACTTTCCGGTGGCGAGCTCGGCACGACCTATTTTTTGCCCAGGTTGGTTGGTACTGCCCGGGCATCCGAGATTCTAATGACCGGACGCACAGTAGGCGCAGAAGAAGCTGATCGGATCGGGATTCTCAGTCGGTTGGTTCCAGAAAATGATCTCTTGTCATCCGCTCTTGAGACTGCCCGACGCATGGTGGAAAAGACGCCTCTGGGATTACGATTAACGAAGGAAACCATTCGTCAGAATTTGGATGCACCTTCTCTGGAAAATGCGATTGAAATTGAGAATCGCAACCAAAGTATATTATGCACTGCTCCGGAGTTTTTCGAAGCAGTCACACGTTTTAATAAAAATCCTGAATAGATTGAAATCATGGGCAGTAGGGTTTAGGCATCTGGCAAATTGGTTGTTATAGGCCACCCGAAATCCCAAAAATATCAGCAATGTCCGGTTAGGTTTTCGCAAGACAAAAGCTGAATGCTAGAACCCGTCTCTGCGCATAAGGATTGAAAGATTTTCTAAGTTTGCTTCACGAAAAACCGCCAAACTCGCCTGCCTCTCTCAAACATGGCTTATTTTCGCTACGCTAAACTAAGAAAATCTAATAAATCCTTATAAGCTCGATCCAGGTTTCATCAATCAGCTTTCTGCAAAAACCTAACCGGTCATTGCTGAAAAAATACATCTTAAACCGAGGAGAAAAAATGGCTTTGAATTTGGGTGTTATTGGTAAAATAATGGAAATGGATCCTTTTACATATAATGAGGATGCGATTATCCTGTATGCGCTTGGCATCGGAGCGGGTTTGGACGAATTGCCATTCATTTATGAAAAAGACCTTAAGGTTTTTCCTACTTTTGCTGTAGTTCCGTTTGGTCATGGACTGTTTCCGTTTATTGAGGAATCTAACATAAATCTTTTCACCCTATTACACGGTGAGCAAAAGATTACGTTGCATAAACCAATTCCAACAGCAGCCACGATTTCCAGCGTTGCCACTTGCGAATCGATCTGGGACAAAGGAGACAAAGGAGCAGTGGTAACAATGAAAGTTGAAAGTCGAGATGAAAAGGGGGAACTGCTTTTTGAGAACAAAGCTTTGCTGATGGATCGTAGTGGTGGAAATTTTGGTGGTGAAAGAGGTCCGAAAACCGAAAGTGTCAATCCGCCAGAAGGAAAGGCTCCTGATTTCAGTGTTTCATATACAAGTTCAAAAGATCAGGCGGCGCTTTATCGCCTGAGCGGTGACAAGAATCCGCTTCATATCGATCCTGAATTTGCAAAAATGGGTGGATTTGACCGACCGATTCTCCACGGTTTGTGTTCATATGGTTACGCCGGTCGTGCCATTCTGCATAGCATCTGTGGTGGAGATCCATCAAAATTGAAATCTTTTGCAGTGCGGTTCAAAGGGGTTGTATTTCCTGGCGATACGATGACAACAGAGGGTTGGAAAATCGAACAGGGGAAATATACGATCCGGACAACCACACAGGATGGCCGTGAGGTGTTAGGCAATAGTCTGATTGAAGTTGATGAATAGAGTGTTGCAAAACTGTGGTTAAAAAGCAGAGGCCTTGTTCTTCAGGTCAAAATGGGAAAAATGGCTGAGTTCATAAGGCAATCCCGGAATGACGGACAATCCATTTTCAATTGCTTCAGCAAGATCGGCATTAAGGTCTTGACGGGTAATACTGATCAGGATGATCCGTCGTTGCTCGTTACTGGACGGTCCATTGTCCATCGCTGAATTTGTGGAAGATATTTTTTGATGCTGCCCTAAACTGAGTGTATAAACGGCATTGATTTGGGGCTGTGTCTGGATCACCATAGACATAAGTCGATCTGCTCGTAGGTTGGCTCTGTATTTCTCGAGTCGGAGAGTCCCCTCTTCAGATGCGGTCCCCACGCTGACGATCCCTTTCGAATCCTTGATGGCAGCTCTTAGTGATGAACTTGCCAAATGATCTCTAATTCGCATTGATTGACCGTCATCAGTGATGATGGACTGCCCTGCAAAACGCCAGAAAAATTCACCGGACAGAACCAATAAAGTCATTTCAACTACGTGTCCTTTGTGATCGACCCCTTTAAAGTCCAGTTTGTTCCACTCCGCAGTGTTTTCATGCCAGTCATGCGTCGTAAATCGCTCGCTGTCCATTTTGAAATCCTTTCGCATCTTGTTTCCACTTTTTTGCTTTGAATCTTCTGATGCCGGCGTTTTTTGGATTTCTTTGGTTACAGTGTGCTGTACCGTTGTTTCAGAATTGGGTTCCGATATATCTGCAATATGACTAGAAAAGGATGCTGGCTCGTCTCTAGTTGGTCCGAGTATCTGTGTGTCAGCAATAGGTGCAATAGCAGAAGTATCTTCTGCTGGTGCAGATAGCTCTTGTTTTTCAGGAATGACATTTGGTTGGTTTTTCTCAATTAAAACGATTTCAGGCGATCTTTCTAAGCCGAAAATTTCATTTCCGGCAGATTTCTGGTGATTGTCTGCCAAAGGGTTGCTTGAACCGGCACTGGAATTTTTATCAATCCCGACTGATTTCGCAGGTTCACTTGTCACTCCATGGGAAACGGAATCGGGATGACTCCGGAAGAATTTTAAATCGGTCGCAGCTGCCTTAACGATGTCTGACTTAATAGAGACGGTCTCAACAATTAATATACCAACAGTTTTTTTCTGAATAGGTTCTGACTTTTTACTAGCTGAGGATGGCAGTTCCGGCGTGAGGACTGATACGGAGAATATCTGTTTTGCAGTGTGTGTAGGCTGAGTTGACGGGACTTGTTGCTTTTCGGCTATTTGACTGCCTGATTTAACGACGAAACCGGAGTCATCTTCAGGTTTGATGACCTTTGCCGATAGAATTTCGTTATCCGACGTTGAAATGTATGATATCAGCTTACTGGCCGACTCTATAACAGCATGCGGAGGAGGGGCATAAAATATCAAGAGGGTTGTTAAAAAAGCAACACTCCAAATCGTCCAGCCCCAGATCAGGATCCTGGGTAATCCACTGAAACGGTTGAAAACGCTTAAGGTTATACGTTTACCTTTTCTCATCTTCAATCGTATGGAGGTCTGCACTTTTTTCTGGCTGGCAAACGATATTCATCCTTATAATTTCAGGATTCCGTTAATTTTTTCTGCCAGAATCTTTGTATTGACTGGTTTGAGGATATATCCATCAACCTTGGCTTTGATAGCTTCCATGATAATCTCCTGGTCGCTTTCGGACGTTACCATTAAAACCGGAATTTTTTGCCACTCTTCGCTGGCCTTAATCTGTTTTAATAAACTGATCCCAGGTTCCCCAGGCATGGACCAGTCCAGAATGACAAAGTCAATAGGCGCACTTTTCAGAATACCTAAAGCCTCAAGCACATTCTCAGCCTCCTTGAAATTTTTATAATCAAGTTGCCGCAAACTGCTCTTCAGCAGTCTACGCATTGTTTGTTGATCGTCAACGATCAAAAAAAGCATCTCTTTTGTAGCAAGCATACTCTCCTACATTCGTTTTATTGATGAGCGGGAAGTGCGATTTTCGCACTGAACCCCATGAAAGTTGAATATTGGTAAATTGGCTTTATCAGGCGATTAATCTTTTATAGTTCAAGTTATTGAAAACGGTAGGCCGTTATTCTGTCAAGTATAATTATAATGGTGGGGCTCTGGTGAGCGTGTAAGTACAGCACTCTTTGGCCAGTTGGGGTGATGAGAATCCGCTGGTGACAATTCGGGGGAACGACGTGAGAGTCGTTTTGAAATCGCGGTTGAAGCATGGCGCACTCTTTAAGTTAAGTGGGTAAGCGATGAATGCGCCATACTGGGAGAGATTCTGTGTTACTCTATCATTGCCTGTTTCCACTGCTCCAGTTCTGCCTTGTACACACCATTCAACTTCAATTTTTTATAAACCCTGAAAAGATAAGGTGTCATTTCGATCTCGTCAGGAGATTCTTTCAGATACTGCTTGTACTGATCCATTGATGCGACCCACATATCCTGCTTTTCAAAGTAGCTACCCATCATGAATGAGTTTTCCCCGTATGTTTCCTGGATATCTCTGATGGTTTTTTCCATCTCTGCTTCTTTGGCGTTGTTTAACCAGTTTGCGGTATGATCCTTATATTTCCCTTTACTTTTGTAGGGTTTTAAAGTGACCACAGCGTTGCCGTCCTGCATGGCAGTGATTTTAAAAATCTGTTTGCCGTCAAAGGGCTCCACTTTTGCTCGTACGACCATACTGTCATTTGCTGGAACATCGTATGTCTTGTCTCCAACCGTCAGTTTATAACTATACTCTGAACCGATGTTGTTCCATACCATAAAAGGGTATTTATCTGAGAATGTAATCTTACGAACAGCTACAATTTTGACGTCCTTTTTCTTATGACTTCGACGAACTGTTGTATAAGATTGAGATTTGTTGAATTTCTTCATCAGCCCGGACATAAGTTTCCCAGAAGCTGCGGCAGAGGTGACCGAGCCCTGCTTTGCGGATAACTTCTTATTGCCGATGTCAATTAGTGAATTCGGATGCAAGTCGTAATTTTCTCCTGTATCTTTGATAGTCAGTTTTGCTGTACTATCTGGACCGGTTCTGACCTGATAGCCAGAAAAGAGAAATTTGTTTCGTCTGACTTTTTTCCATTTTGTGCCGTTCTTTGTATATTCAACTTTTCCCTTCACTTGAAATAACACCCCAACCGGATCCTTTTTACCGGCGATTGCCATGCTCGAGATAAACAAACATAGACTTAATATCATAAAAAGTTTTTTCATTAGGTTCCTCTTTTTAGGTTAAAAAAATCGTTGAGATGAAAAATGCAAATTTCTTTACATTTAAAAATTACTAGATTCTACTGCATTTTCCGTGACAAAATAAAATTTGAAAACATTATTAATTCCTGAAAACCGTTTGACAATCCTTGCGGTAGCATAAATAAGACTATTATTATAGAACTATAAATAGAACAAATTAATTTACAGGTGATGTTCCGGTGAGTTGCAGATTGCGTAAATAGCCTAGTAATTCAAGAAATTTCAAACTGGATGAACGAGGAAAGGTTGAGAAAGGACGCCGAAAACGTCGAACTGGGAACAATCCCTTTTCAATTACGTCGAGCTCCCAAAATCTCCTCACAGTTTCGTTATACTTAAAGGAGACAGGCTTTGAAAATGATATGACCAACGCAAAGAAAGTACTAGATGGAAAACATACGATTATAAAGCTATAGTCAAGAGGTGAGAACCCAGTCTCTGTTCATGGAGTTGGAGCGTGATCAACCGGTTTTTGATTGACTAGGATTTTTGTTGTTTGCCATACTGTTTTTTATCATCCAATAAACGCACCGAAAATTGATTGGCTTCATTTCAGAAAATTTTAGATACGATAGGGATGAAGGTATATTAAATGAGGGGTACATGCTGAAGAGTAAAAATAAAATTAGATACATGAAAGAGTTACTTCCGGAAGAACAGAAATGGTTGGCTCGGGCAGTAGTCAGAATTATGTTGTCGGATGAGATGGTCGATGATAAAGAGATGGTTTTTCTCAAAAAGCTCAGCCGGGTTTTTCATGACGAGGAGTCACAGGCAACGCTACATGAAATCGCCAATCTTATCAAAAACAAAGAACTGCCTGAGCTTGAAAAGCTGGATGTAGCCGATCCTCGACACATCATTTTTATGTTGAACATTCTGGTCTCCTCCATATTCGCCAATGAAAAAAAGATCGAAGAAGAGGTTAAGAACTATTTTCTTGCCGGTTTGAAGCTAGGTATGACCTACGACATCCTGACTCTAAAACTTGCCTACCAGAAAGAACGATTCAGGATTAAAATGCTGCAGAGAGAGATAGATGAAGATATCAAAAAGTTAATTGCAAGGCGAACCGAAGGCAGGGAAAAAAATAGATAATGGCTTCAATTATAAATCAAAAATTGGATGGGTTTTATCAACAGTTTTTGGGTGAACACCATGTGGTGATTTTGATTAATGCAGACCCAGACGCTATTGGCAGCGCTATGGCTGTGAAACGGTTACTGTGGAGAAAAGCTGCAAGTATCACCATCGCTCATGTGAATACGATCAAGCGTCAAGATAATCTGGCAATGATCCGTAGGTTAAATATCAGGCTGGTACCTTTCTCAAAGATTGAGATTGCAAGTTTTGACCGCATTGTAATGGTTGATTCCCAACCGGTTCATCACGAATTGTTTACTAGCATTCATCCCCATGTCATCATCGATCACCATCCTCAGTCTGACATTGAAGCCACGTATATGGATATCCGACCTAACTACGGAGCAACGGCCAGCATTTTAACTGAGTACCTTAAAGCCGCAAAAATAAAACCTTCTACCAAGCTTGCGACAGCTCTGTATTATGGAATTAAAACCGACACCAGTAATTTTGAACGACAAACGATCATAGAGGATGTCCGAGCATTTCAATACCTTTTCAAACAAGCCAATGTTCAACTGGCGAAAAAGATTGATCAGTCGGAAATGCGCCCGCGATACTTGAAACATTTTAAAAACGCGATTGAAAATAAGCGTTTTAAAAAAGGTTGGATGTTTTCACACTTGGGGAAAGTCGGTAGCCCTGACGTTTGTGTCATGGTGGCCGACTTCTTCATGCGGGTCGATGATGTCAATTGGACTGTGGTCTCGGGTATTCACGGCAATAAGTTCATCGTGATATTCAGAAGTGATGGATTACGCCGGAATGCTGGGAAGATAGCTTGTGATAGCCTGGGGCAGTTTGGTTCGGCAGGGGGACACAGGAATATGGCGCGAGCGGAGATCTCATTAAGCGATCTAAAGGATCAAGTCAATCCAGAGAATGAAAAAAAGGTTCTAAACTGGATTATTTCCCGCATCAGTCAAAGGAGAGGCGGTCGTTGAAATCGCGCTGTCAGCCTCTAATCCTGACTTTCAACTCTTTAATCATGGCCGTGCACACTTGATTCGCATCTGCGACAATGGCAATGTCAGCCATAGCCATCATCGGCGCATTGGGATTTTTGTTGACGGCAATAATGAATTCAGCGTTGTTAATAGCGGCGGTATGTTGAATGGCGCCGCTGATGCCAAAAGCAAACAAAACCTTCGGTTTTATGTGTTTCCCTGCCTGGCCAATCAACGCGTCTGCTTCGATCCAGTTGGCATAAACAACCGGTCTGGTTGCTCCAATCTCAGCATTCATCAACTCCCCCAGTTCAGTCAGCTTTTTAAACTTTTTCTTGCTTCCCATTCCACGACCACCGCAAATAACCACCTTGGCCTCTTCGATACGTTGACTACGCTGGGGACTGCGCTCTGAGAAAATCAAGTGTACGCGTTCCTTCGGTAAATCTGCAGGCATGGGTATTCTGACAATTTCTCCGGTTCTTTCGTAGTTGTGGGGAATTTCTTGAAACGTCCCGGGACGAACAGTTGCCATTTGGGGCTTGCACTCCGGAGTGATAATTTGCGCCAGAATGTTTCCGCCAAAGGAGGGGGCAGTTTGAACCAACAGTCCTTCATCATTGATATCAAGATCAACACAGTCTGCGCTCAGGCCAGTTTTCAGCCGTTTGGCGATACGAGGCGCAAACTCGCGTCCAAAATTTGTGGCGCCCACCAGAATGATTTCCGGCCGCTGTTTTCCAATCAACCGAATCATTAGGTTGACATATGTTTCAATCTTGTAGTTTTTTAAGTCCGGATGGTCGATAACCAGCACACGATCAGCACCGTGAGCGATATATTCATTGACCCATTCATCCACCTGATCTCCAAAAACAACCGCACAAACCTTTGCCTGCAGCATTTTTGCCAGTTCGGTGGCTCGGGACAGCAGTTGCAAGGTCACACGGTTTTGAAAATAGTTGCGATAGTCTCCAAAAACCCAGATTTCTTTTATTGAATCTTTCATTGGCTTTCTTGATAGTCTTTGATATCTTTACCTATGGCCCCGCCGATTTTATCGTCGAATTGATCAAACAGTTGTTGTACGATTTTTCGGGCAGATCCTTTCATAATGATGTTGTCTTTTTCTGCCGTGGGAGAAAACACATTGATAATTTTAGTGGGGGAGCCTTTGGCTCCGGTCAATTCCGGATCCAGATCCAGATCTTCGAGGGATAGTCGGCTGATATCCTTATCAGTGAAGGCATCCTGAAGTCCTGCTAAAGGAACATACCGTGGAGCCTGGCGTTGGGTAGTGATAGTGACGAGACCGGGCAACTCCATTTCCAGGGTCTCAATGAAATTGTCAGACAATCTTTGCAGACGCAGCAACCGGCCATCCAGTTCCAACCGATCGACATAAGTAACACCGGGTATATCCAGTTCTTCGATCATCTGAGGACCCACCTGGGCGGTTTCGCTGTCACTTGTATGACATCCGCAGAGAATCAGGTCGAAATCGGCACATGCCGTTTGAACTGCTCTTGACAGAACCAGTGACGTTGCAAGTGTATCCGCACCCGCCATTTTGGGATCGCTTACCAGAATGCCCCGATCGGCACCCATGGCAAAAGCCTCGCGCAATACCTCTTCTGCAATATCCGATCCCATGGTGATCGCTGTAATTTCAGCTCCATATGTGTTCTTGAGTATCAATGCAGCTTCGAGGGCATAGCGGCAGGCGGGATTGATCATTCCATCGGCCAGATTCCGTTTCAGTGTGCCGGTACGAGGATCCCAGGGTAGTTCTGATACCATGGGAACCTGCTTGATACAAGTAACCAGTTTCAACATTTTCATCATGTGTGTTGGGAGAGAACAGCACGTGAAATAACAAGTCGTTGCACTTCGCTTGTTCCTTCGTAAATTTCAGTGACCTTCGCATCGCGGAAATAGCGTTCAACATCGTACTCTTTGCTGTATCCGTAGCCGCCATGGATCTGCATCGCCAGATTGGTTGTCCGATTGGCAACGCTGCTGCAATAGAGTTTCGCCATGGCGGCTTCGGTGCCAAAGGGTTTGTTTTCATCTTTTAGTGCGCAGGCCCGATAGAGTAACAGTCGGCCCGCATCGATTTCAGTCGCCATATCCGCAAGATAGTTTTGGATCGTCTGAAAGGAGGAAATAGGTTTTTTAAATTGCTGACGTTCCTTAGAGTATTTAATAGCAGCTTCAAATGCACCTTGAGCAATCCCCAGTGCTTGGGCAGCAATTCCAATTCGACCCGAATCCAATGCGGTCAGTGCGATCTTGATGCCGCTACCCGGTTGACCGAGACAGTTGTCGAAAGGAACCTTGCAATCTTCCAGAAACAATGAAGAGACGGGATTGGCGCGCATGCCACACAAATCTTCGATTTCGCCGACTGAGAAACCGGCCATCTCTTTTTCCACAATAAATACATTGGTGAATGGCTTGCCTGCTCCGGTTGTCATTGTGGCAAATATAAGAGCATAACCGCATATCCCCCCATTGGTCACAAAAATCTTTGTGCCATTGATGATGTAGCCGTCCTCAACTTCAACTGCATTCGTCTCAACACCACTCGCATCAGATCCCGCGTTGGCTTCGGTCAGGCAAAAAGCACCGATACGCTCACCACTTGCCATGGGTGGAAGAAAACATTCCTTTTGTTTTTCAGTTCCAAAGCTCTTAATTGGCTGTGCACCCACACTGTTGTGGACCGTCACGCAAAGCCCGATGGAGGCACAGACTTTTGACAGTTCCTCAATGGTGATGGCGTAACTGATACTATCGACCTCTGCGCCACCGTATTTACGGGGTATCTGTAGTCCAAAATAATTAAGCACACGCATTTTTTCAATGACTTGCCATGGGAAGCGGGCATCACGATCGATTTCGTGAGCAATTGGCCCGAGCTCCGCTTCTGAAAAATCACGAACAGTTTTACGGACGAGCTTGTGTTTCATGCATGGATTGAAATCCAAAACAACGCTCCATTCGAAATGATGTACAATCTGTTAGACCCAATTGGGCATAACGGGAACAATGAAATATATCTGCTTACCGTGAACCCGGTAAACAGATTGAGAAGCAGGGACGAATGCTCTGTCTCTAGATAATTTCAGAACTAGTATAAAAAGAAAATGCGATATATCTTGAATTGTTGATCAAGTGCAGCGATATGAGCATGAATAATGGCTGTGAGAGACACCATTTCAATTAATAACTGGCTTTTTGCAGATCCTTGTACCAGCGAATGGCATGATTGAAGATACCGGAGGGACAGATTTTCTCGACCTGCGAGTTACGAGGGGAAGGAACCAAACGATAGTTTGCGCCGTCGTTCTGTACAATGGCAACGTAATTTGTCTTGTGAAATAACCGACAGGCGAAATCCCATTTTCTCACCCCTCTTCTAGTTCCTTCTATGAGCACTTTCTGGCCATTTTTCAACAAGTAATCGATCTCGTCTTGCGTTGATGCAGAAAGACTGGAAAACGAACCCGCAATGAGAAGGATTGCGAGAATTGAGATGATCATTTTTTTCATAATTACCTTTAATAAAATTGAGTCAGCCACAATAATTCAGCAATGTCCGGTTTGGTTTTTGAAAAAAGCTGAATGATGGAACCTGGATCGAGCTTATAAGGATTTATTTGATTTTCTTAGTTTAGCGTAGCGAAAATAAGCCATGTTTGAGCGAGGCAGGCGAGTTTGGCGGTTTTTCGTGAAGCAAGCTTAGAAAATCTTTAAATCCTTATGCGCAGGAACTGGTTTTACCATTCAGCTTTTGCTTAGCAAAAACCTAATCGGACATTGCTGACAATAATTGTATTAATGATAAAAAATGGGATCAAAGCATATCAAGATCGGAGAATTTATCCCCGGAGCCTTTCTTTTTCTGATCCGGGCCGGAGTTACCAACCGTTTGAGCCAGTAGTTTTAATACCATATCTTCGCACGCTTTATAACTCATCTCTTTTATTTTTACACGCCCGATCTTTAGTCTCAGCGTCAGCTTTTCCAGCATATTTATTTCCTCATCACTGAGATGCTGATCTGCCTTTGCCATGGTCGCGACCGCCAGTAAAAACACCTTTTTTGCCTTTGGGGAGGAGAGTTTATCTGCCAGTATTTCTACATCCTCGTTAGCGGTAGACTGAAGTTTTTTGGACTCTCCAGAGGAAAGTCTGGCGGTTTGAGCCAATTTATTTAAAAAAAGTGTTTCCTGTTCTGCGACATCTGAATCGATACTTGACATTTGTGCTGCAGCCTTGAAAATGAGGAACATGTCCGAGCGGGTGACCTCTTTCATATTTTCTCCGGAGACCGAGGCAAGCGTTATTATTAGTTGTCGGCTCAATTCATGTTAAAAGCAGTTATTTTTGTATACCATGCGCTAATCGGTAAGACAACAGTAGAAGTGTGACACATTTTGAGTTGATATATGACCTTAAAAATATTAAACTTCTGATGATGGCCCGGAAAATGAATAGCATATCGCCATCGAGCCCGTTTGGGTATCTGCTTTTTCAAAGTGCAAAACTCACAAAATGCTTACTCGGGTTCGATCCAGTTACTAATAAAGATTTCTTTCGGCTGCACCTGACTTGAAGATGATTAACATTTCCATTATAGTCGATCAAGGGATTGTCAAAAAGTCCATTTCGGAAAATTCACTGCTCTTACCGGTTCAGGAAATCTCCTGCCGGAAATCAATTTTGGAAGATGGAAACCATCATGAAAAAACCGGCCTTCATATGTCTTGTCTCTCTTCTTTTTTTCCTGACTTCGACCGGATACGCAATAGACTTTATCTGGAAAGATGATAACGGGGTTCGGATTTATGATTGTGGTGGCTTCGCTGTTGGGGGCCGGGCAAAAATCAAGGATCTGGGTGATGGGACTTTTCGGGCGCAGGGTGTTAGAATCAATCGCTTTATCAGAGCAAAATCGATTTATCACGCTGCTCAGATAGTCTGTGGAGAAAAACCCGAATTCGAACCGGCACCTCAGCAAAAACCGGAAGGATAAACCCTATAACTATATAGGTACCATACCAGACCATAGTTGTTCATCCAACCAATCTATTAATTCGTCCAGTGTGGTCCTCTCATTGATCCAATCCGTCAACTCCTGATCAGACAGAGGATAGATCTCCTGAAGTGTTTCAACAAAACGCTGAATTCTCTCCTTATTACCGCTGAGCTGATAAAGAGTTCCATTCAAGTCAGGTTTTACTCCGACAATTTGTCGAAACAGTTTGACAACCAATTCCCCTGTTTCTGTTGTTTCAATATCGTATTCCGGCAGGTCTGGAACTCTGCAGATTAAACCTTTGACCTCTGGTTTAATCAATTGAGCCCTGTTTTCCCTGTGTTTTAGTTTTCCACTTGACGTTTTAGACAGGGATCCTGGTTTCAGGTAGAGCCTCACATCAGGATATATCTGCAGCTGCTTTCCTAACTCGGAGACAATTCTGTTATCGATGGCCGGAATGACATACTTATATAACATCTCCTGATCCGGCAGCAATCCTCCCTCAATTTCCATGGCCAGGGTTAGCTTGTCGTTCCCGGATCCTGATGCATCGGCAAACGCCATGACACATTCAGGCCGGATTTCCTTTCCTAGAGGAATGGCATATTCGATATCCTGGGGGTAGTAGTTTTTTCCACGGATAATAATGATATCTTTTTTACGTCCAACGAAATAAAGATTGCCTTCCCAAATCAGTCCAAGATCACCGGTGGCTAAAAAAGGATTTTGTTTTCCCTGGATTCGTTGTCGAAAGGTCTCTTCTGTGGCTTCAATGTTGTCGAAATATCCTTCACAAACGCTGGGCCCGCTGAGCAGGATTTCTCCCACGGAACCTTCCGGCAAGGAGGTGTTCTCCGGGCCTTTAATAACAATCTCGTGTCCGTGCATGGCTGGACCCAGATTAACCAGAAACTTTTTCTGATCCAGGGGTGCTGTCTCATCAATTAGTTTAAAGTGACCTTTCGACTCCAGTTTTTGACGGTGGACACAGATGGCATTGAGATGGCTGGATTCTGTGAACATGATCACCGTTTCTGCCATGCCGAAGCCCGGCCGTATGGCTGTCTGGCTCAGACCGCAGTCGGAAAAATATTCATTGAATCGTTTTACAGATCCAAAATGAACCGGTTCCGCGCCATATACAGAAGATATCAGACATGAGAGGTCGAGATGCTGTTTTTCTTGTGTCGGGATTTTCCTGATGCAGAGGTCATAACCAAACGGTGGGGCATAACTGTATGCACAGCGGTATTTGGAGATTGATTGCAGCCAGCGTAAAGGTTTAACCATAAAATGAGCCGGAGTCATCAGAATGACAAATCCGCCATTGACCATGGCACCCAGCAGACCTGCTGCCAGCCCAAAATCGTGAAATAACGGCAGCCATAAACTGGTACCTTTGCCTTCTTCCCAGTCTCCGAATATGCCTGCCTGTTCCATATTGGCCAGCACATTTCGGTGGCTTATCATGACACCTTTTGGCGTTCCCGTACTGCCGGACGTGTATTGCAGGTAAGCGATATCCTGTTTTTGAATATCCGGTGGGTCAAAACCACTCTGTTGAGATTGCAGCAGTTCAGTCGCAGAAATAACGGTGATAGGTGCAAAGACCTCTTGAAGTTCTTCCGGGCATCTATGTTTGATAAATTCGACAATGGCGGGTGAGGCGATCAGCAATTTCGGCCGGGCAGAATGGATTGTCGGCAAAAATGTCTTGAGGTAGGCCTGTAACTGTTGCGGTTGAGGCACTGCTACGACGCCGGCGTAGAAACAACCATAAAGAATTTGAACAAATTCAAGACCATTGGGCAGCATGATCATGGCGCGATCACCTTTGGTCAACCCCTGACTTTGAAGCCAGCCTGCAACGCGTTCGGCTGATTGGTCAAGCTCACTGTAGGTTGATGATCTCTCGACATTTTCACCATCCTCCAAAAAAGTAACATAGAGGCGGTCCGGATGGAGCCTGGCCCTTTTCCGGGCAAGTTCACACAGGGTTAAGTCCGGATGGAATAATCCTGCCGGTGCACCTGTATGAGCAGTCAGGGAGTGATTTTGGTTGTTCATCAGCTTCTGCTTACCATTCTCCCTGATTTTGCATGGAGAGCCATGGTTCCAGTGGTTCTAATGCGTCGCCTTCCTGAAGAATTTCGATTGAAATTTGATCCGGTGAGCGAACAAAAGCCATACGTCCGTCCCGTGGTGGTCGCAGAATTTTGACGCCTTTGGACTGGAGTCGTTCGCAATATTTATAAATATTTTCAACACTGAACGCTAAATGTCCAAAATTGCGTCCGCCACTGTATGGCTCATTTTCATCCCAGTTGTAGGTCAGTTCGACTGCCGGTTCGTTTTCGCCAGTCGCCAGGAAAACCAAAGTGAACTTCCCCTCCGGATAATCGAGTCTGCGAATCTCAATTAATCCTAACGTCTCAACAAAAAACGCCAACGCCTTATCCAGATCTGAAACCCGGATCATTGTGTGCAAAAATTTCATGGATTTTCCTCTTTAGGGATCGTTCATAAATAACTTCACATAATCTATTTGCATAAGCCCCCAAAACACTGGACATTTTGCGAACAGAAAGTGACAGCAACGTGTTTCCTTTTCATTAATGGGAAACACTTGACTAATTTATGAACCGACCCACAGGGTTAAATTTCTTGCGTCGAATCAGCCTGAACCAGATAAATGCCGTACTCTTTCAAGACACCATTGATGATTTCCTCAGCAACAGTCGCATCAATACCTAAAATTTTCGCAAGAAATGCAGGCGGATAGATAGGATTCCCATAATCATCTAAGGGAAATTTTTCGGCAATTTCCGAGTATTTTGTCCGAAAGAGGCTAACAGCACCTACAGTCAAGGCAATATTTTGGACATCCTGTACAACCTCTGCTATAGGAACATTTCGTTCCTGGGAAATAATTTCTAATAATTTCTGAAGATCATTATTGTCCTTGATGACAATACTTGATCTCATTGCTGTACTGATTATGATGTCATAGAAAATTTTTGCGGAAATCTCTTTTGCTTCTACGGCAGTATACCATTCGTTAGGTATAGTGGCAGCGATTTCCATATATTCTGCTTCTTCCATCTAATTCCTTATTTTGAACTGTCTGAATTCCTTAGAGTCGGCTCAAAAATTAGTCAAGTGTTTCCCATTAATGAAAAGGAAACACGTTGCTGTCACATTCTATGTGCAAAATGTCCAGTTATTTTAGGACTTTTGTAGATAGATTATGTGAAGTTATTTTTGAACGATCCCTTAATGAGACATAAATTGCGATCTAAAATGTATTTGACCAAGACCCTGTTTGCAGATAGCCTTTTTTTAGGTACGATATTTGTAAGTATAAACAGGAAGAACAGAATCGTAAATCTATTTTGTCTGCTCCCTGCCAGTTTTAGGAGCGAAGAATTGTAATGACCGTTTTTCCATATATACCCTTTTTAGTCCGGTTTATAGGGTTGTGGAAATAAAATCTTTCCTGATAATGAGAGCAAAACTAGAAAAACCTTTCCTCGGCCAGGTGCTATTTCTGATTTCGGTATTTGTTGCCAGCTTGTTGTTTACAGGATGTCAGGACACTGATGCGTCACATGCAGCGGCAGATCTTGAAACTTGTAAACTACGCCTGGATGAACAGAAATGGACTAAGGCCATTGCTGCGTGTGAGGGACTGGAGGGTGATGAGGGGAAGCATCTTACTGCCATTGCTTATATGGGACGATCCGGCTTGACAATGGTAACAATGCTGACGGGGTTATCAGATTCGTCGAATACGCCTACAACTTTGATCTTCGAAAAAATTCCAGATACCGCGGCAAAGGTCTCAGATTTTAAAACTGCGCTCAATAAAATTATGGGCGAGATTGAAGTGAAGACTCAGAGCATGTATCTGGAAGCGGTTCTTCTTTCCAGCCTGTTGATATTTAAAGAATTAAAAACCTTGCTGGGTCTTACACTGGTCAATGGCGAAATAGGAACCTGTGCCGGAGATCCGGCAAATATAGATAATTGTAGCTTTGCGCCAACCTTAACAGAGGTATATAACACTACGTACGCCAAGAATGTTCCGGGAAATGTTGTCTTTAGCGGTTTGGGAGCAACGTTTTACCAGGGTATTTGCGGAGATCTGACCTCAGATGTTTCTGTAGCGGATTCAACCCAGGACACGACCACAGTCGTAGAACTGAGCCTGGAAGACGATCCTGAGTATGGCACTGTCAATGTTGATGTAACTTATGATGTGACGGTCGACAGTGCCCAAATAGGTGCGGGCAGTCCCCTTTATTACAATAAAATTGCCAGTGAAGCTTATGCAGTTTCCGGGACAGTAGATCTCTCATCCCTGAATTTTTATGGTAGAATGGATACTGGTACCAATTTTTCAAAAATAATATCTCCTTTACCGGCTATCGCATTTTGTAATGATGGCGCCATTGCGCTGCCGGAAGCTTCTGATGACACGTTGAATGACTGTGAAATCTTAAGCTTTCTGGAAAACCCCGGATTCTGATGCCAAATGAGTAAAAAGGTTCTGACATTGTGGATATCTTTATTGCTGACAGTTGGGGTTCCCGTAGCAGTGAATGCGATCGAATATCGACGCATCGGTCAGGACTACCGATCGCTTGCCATGGGGAACACCGGTATCGCCAGTGCCAATAACAGCGCAGCACTGTTTTACAACCCTGCTGCCATGGCGAATATTTTTACCTGGTGGGTGGATCTTCCTTTTCTACAAGTCAGCTATTCAGATGATGCGGCTGCGTTGTACGACATGGCTCAGAATGGATCCTTCAATCTGGAGACCCAGGAAGACCAGATTAATTTCATGAACGATTTTATCGGTCAAAATCCTTTTATTAAATTGGATACTGGCGCCAATCTCTTTATTAACCTGGACAAAAAAGGATTGACTGTCGCAGCGAATTATACTTACGAAGCTGTTTTGGACATTGAGGTCCGAAACCCGAGTCTTCCGGAGATAAATTCCTTTATCAGGCTGGATCATATCAGGCAGACCGGCGTTTCAATTCCACTGGGTCTTGGAAAGCTGGTCCTGGGGGTCAGCTACAAAGTGATTGAAAGACAGGAACTGGATTTTACCTATGATCTGAACAATGCCTTGGCAAATGATGATTTTCCAACTCTTGATGAGAACGGTGTCAAAGGATCTGGATCCGGATACGATGTTGGATTTCTTTATCGAACAGCGACTACATCCCGCATTATGATCGGGGGTGTCTGGCGTAAGAAAATTTCCCTGAAGGATGCGACAGATATTCCGGAAGAGTACGCCCTGGGATTGTCTACACTCCACTCATATGGTATTTTCAGACTGGTGACAGCCATGGATTGGCGGGATATTACCAATCAACAAGGGTCTGCAGGAGACAAAAGCATAAATCGACGGTTACATTTCGGACTGGAACTGGGCATTCTGCCGCTTTCCAAAAACACAAGCTGGATAACACTGAGATCCGGATACAACCAGGGGTATTTTGCAACACAGCCGATTGAGTCATATAATCTCGGACTGAGCGGTGTTGAGATTGCGTTGGGTCACAGCCTGATCCTGGGATACACAAAATATATCGAAGAGACAGGTGAATACGCCGGGCAGAAACCCAGCCCCCGGACAGTGATTTATCTTTCCTTAGGGTTCTAGGTGCCTTGATTCGAACATCCCTGAATTGTGGGGTTTAACTGTAGATTTGATGTAACTGTTCAGCATGGCTCCGTCGAAGGGATCATGATTTAAAACACGCATGAATCCATCCTTGGAGCTGCGCGAAAACGTCCTGTTTTCGAGCATTTTGAATCATAATCCTCTCGACTCCGGAAAAGTGGTGAATAGTTATGGTTTGATTTTGAAATGGTGTTTTCAACCAAAAAAGTATTTTTCCAGACGGGTGATGGCTGTATCGAGATGCTCCATGGAATTGGCGTAGCTGATCCTGATAAAACCTTCTCCACCGGGACCGAAATCGATGCCCGGAGTCATGGCAACACCAGCTTTTTCAAGAATATCCATGGACAGTGACAAAGAGTCGATTCCTTTTTTAGGATATCGCAGGAAGACATAAAAAGCCCCTTTTGGATCATATCCAGGATCGAGGCCACACTCCCCAAGTCGCTTTAAAACAAACTTTCGTCTTTCATTAAATGCCTTTGCCATTTTTGCACATTCGCCCTCAGCTTCTGCTATGGCCACAGCACCTGCTTTCTGCACAAATTCGGCAGCTGAAATCATCATGTTCTGGTGGACTTTGGCTGCAACACTGACCCAGGCAGGATTGATAATCATATAACCGAGTCTCCATCCGGTCATCGCATAGTACTTTGAGAGACCATTAAGCACAATGCAATTGTCTGTATAGTTGAGGATGGAATTAATCTCGCCTTCATAGGTCAGATCGGCGTATATTTCGTCAGAAATAATGGGAATTCCCAGACTAGCCAACTCCTTCAGACAAGATTTGGACAGGACTGTTCCGGTCGGATTCATGGGGGAATTGATCAAAATAGCGCGGGTTTTTGGTGTAATCGCCTTTTTGACCGCATTAACATCCAATTCGAAATTGTCTTCCAGATGAATATCGACCCGAATCGGATTGACACCGGCGATAATGGATAAATTGTTATAGCAGGCATAACAGATATTGGTCATGATGATGTCGTCCCCCGGAGGCACGAGGAGGCGAATTGCCATATAGAGCAGAATGGAACTGCCGCTGGATGTCAGAATTTGGTCAGCGGAGATATTCAAATTGTATTGACGGCGGTATTTATCCACCACGGCTTCACGAAATGATGAAATCCCCTGAGTATGAGTATAGCGCGTCTGAGATTCATTAATGGCCTGAATGGCAGCTTCTGAAATAATGCCGGGGGTTGGAAAGTCCGGTTCTCCAAACTCCAGGTGAATGATATTTTTACCTTTATTTTCAAGTTCTTCTGCCTTGGCAAAAACTTCCATGGCCAGAAATGAACTGACGTCTGCCAAATGTGAAACGGGATTGTCTGTCATGTTTTAATCCGTTTAGATGTCTTTTATTGCCTTAATATTTTTATCAATTTTTTCTATTTTGGTTTCGATTTCCGAAAGCTCAACTCGATTTTTATCGATTACATTGGTGGGAGCTTTACTCAAAAACTCTTTATTGTTCAGTTTTTTCTGAATTTGTGCTTGCTTGGATTGGAGCTTGGTTTTCTCTTTTTCAAGGCGATTTGTCTCTTGAGCGACATCGATGCTTTCGGACATATCGACAAAAACTTCAAAACCGCTGCCAACACCACCAGCCAAGCCTTCTTTTTTAATAATATACTCTTTCAATTCAATTTTTTGAATACCTGCCAGCGCCTGTACAATATCCTGGTATACCAGAATGTTTTTGTTCAGAGCCTTGTGGTTGCTGACACAGATAATATCGATTTTCCGGTTTGGTTTGATATTGTTTTCACCCCGAATATTGCGAACCACGTTGATTAATTCGATAAGCTGCTCAGCCTCAGCGGCTTTTTCAATGTCGGATTCTGAGGCTTCCGGAAATGAAGAGAGCATAATGGTCTCTCCAGTTCCCGGAAGAGTTTGCCAGAGTTCCTCGGTGACGAATGGCATGATAGGGTGTAAAAGACGCAGGCTCTGCTCCAAAACGTGAAAAAGAACTGAAAGTGCAGCTGCCTGCGAGGCATCCCCCAGTTTTCCAAAAAGCATGGGTTTGATGATTTCCAAATACCAGTCACAGAATTCATGCCAGACAAAAGCATAAGCAGATTTGGCGGCTTCATTAAATCGGTAATCTGTCAGGTATCGGTTCATGTCAACCACTGCCCGTTTAAGGCGGTTTAAAATCCAGCGGTCAAAGATGCCGGGTTCAATACTCTCTGGAGGTAGCGGTTCTCCCAGTCGTTCAATATGGCTCAGGGTGAAACGGGTGGCATTCCATATTTTGTTGATAAAATTGCGGTTACCCTCAATAATTTTTTCAGGGAGCTTGATGTCGCGACCCATCACAGTCAGGCTGGTGAGGGTGAATCGCATTGCATCCGCACCAAATTTTTCAACAATATCCAGCGGATCGATGACATTCCCGCGTGTCTTGGACATTTTTTCGCCATTCTCGTCTCGGACAAGACCATGGAGAAACACTTCCGGAAAAGGGACCTCGCCGGTGAGCTTTATCCCCATCATGATCATTCTGGCCACCCAAAAAAACAGGATATCGTATCCGGTGATCAGTGTGGAGTTAGGATAAAAGTCCTCCATATCCAGGGTTTTTTCCGGCCACCCCATGGTTGAGAAAGGGAATAAGCCGGAACTGAACCAGGTGTCCAGTACATCGGTTTCCTGGGTCAGGTTTTTTGACTGACATTTAGTGCAAGTGGTTACATCTTGTTCTTCCGAGACGATAATATGGCCACAATCGTCACAATACCAAGCAGGAATCCTATGTCCCCACCAGAGCTGCCGAGACAGACACCAGTCTTGAATATTGTTCAACCATTCATAGAAAACTTTCGCCTGACTTTCAGGAACAAAGCGAAGTCTGCCGTCCTCAACTGCCTGAATCGAAGCGCGTGCCATATCACCCATGTTGCAGAACCACTGTGTTGATAAGCGGGGTTCGACAACAGTTTTGCAGCGCTGACATTGTCCGACAGAATGGCTGTGCTTGTCGGCTTTCCGGAAAAATCCCTCCTTTTTCAATAGTTCAACGACCTGTTTTCTGGCTTCAAATCGATCCAGACCTTGCAATGGCGGATAAACATCATTGATCTCAGCGGTTTCAGTAAAGATATTGACCGATGGCAGCTTATGTCGTTGCCCCATCTGAAAATCGTTGGGGTCATGAGCCGGAGTGACTTTGACAGCACCGGTCCCAAATTCTGTTTCAACAAATTCATCAGCGATGACAGGAATAATGCGATTCACCAATGGTAAGCGGACGTTCTGGCCGATATACTGATTGAATCTTGAATCATTGGGGTTGACTGCCACTGCCGTATCGCCCAGCATGGTCTCCGGACGTGTCGTTGCGACGACAATTTCTCCATCTCCGTTTTCCAGCGGATATGCAATGTAGGTCAGGTAACCCTCTTTATCTTCGTGGTCCACTTCAAGATCTGACAGTGCCGTCTTATCATGGGGACACCAGTTAATTATATACTCTCCCCGATAAATGAGTCCTTCATTATACAAATCAACAAAACTTTTTTTGACGGCTTTGGAAAGACCATCATCCAGTGTAAATCTCTCCCTGTCCCAGTCACATGATGCCCCCAACCGTCGAAGCTGTTTGAAAATAGTACTGCCGGACTGCTCCTTCCATTTCCAGATTTCTTCGACAAACTTTTCCTGTCCGAGTTCCTCTCTTTCAATGCCCTTTTTTCTGAGTTCCCTTTCCACAACCATTTGCGTTGCAATGCCGGCATGGTCAGTCCCTGGCAACCAGAGTGTTTTAAAACCCTGCATGCGTTTCCAGCGGATCAGGACATCCTGCAGTGTGTTTACCAGTGCATGACCGATATGCAATGATCCTGTAACGTTTGGTGGGGGAATGACAATAGTGTAAGATTGATCTGCTTTTTGAGTGTCCGGTGAAAAACGTTTTTCAGATTCCCAACGTTCATACCATTTCTTTTCGATTTCCTGGGGCAGGTAATTATTCATGATAATATAGCTTTAAGTCGTGTTTTTAGAATTGTTGAGATCTCAGAAAAATAAACCGCTGATGGTCAGCTTTATACCGCGTGACTGAGTGTTTTTTTCCAGGACGTTTCGAGATCGGAAACGCTTTCACAAATGACCGTCTCATCACCAAAGGCGATCTTGATTGTCGGATCCAGGGTCACTATTCCGATCAGATAACAGGCGGTGTCCTGCATCAGATTTTCAAAGTTCTGCTGGTTATCCGGATGAATGGTCAAGACAAAGCGGCTCTGGCTTTCACTGAATAAAAACCGGTCTTTTTTCAAGCTGTGATTGATATTGGCCGGGGCAAGATCCAGATCTAAACCGAGCTTTCCACCAATCGCTTTTTCAACCGCGGCGGCAGCGAATCCAGCATCTGAACAGTCATGGTTACTGCAGATCAGTCCCTGTTTTGTTGCCGTGGAAATTTTCTCATACCGATTTTTAGCTGTCTTCAGATCGACTCGAGGACCTAGGCCTCCTTTGATATTCAGTTCCTGATAATATTCAGATCCGCCACATTCATCGAAGGTCTCGCCAACAAGATATACCAGATCACCTGCTGCTTTAAGATCTGAAGTGAGGCACTTGCGCACATCTGCAATTTTGCCAATGGTAGAAAAAAGAAGTGTGGGTAGAATCGATATTTTTTGTCCGTCCAGGTTGGCATCATTTTTCATGCTGTCTTTACCGGAAATACAAGGAACGCCGAATCCCAGACAGTAATCATACAGCGCCTTACAGGCTCTGACCAGTTGCGCCAGTTTATAGGTGCCGTCCGGGGTATGTGCGGATTGTACAGGGTCTGGCCAGCAGAAGTTATCCAGGCCGGCCATTTGTTCCAGGCTGCCACCAATTGCGATAATATTTCGTATGGCTTCATCGATGGCGCAGGCTACCATCTGGTACGTATCCAGATTCGAATATTTGGGACAGATGCCATTGGCAATGGCGATTCCCTCCATGGAATTTAAAACGGGTCTGATGACGCCAGCGTCTGCAGGACCGTCGTTTTCCACACCGACAAGGGGTTTAATCACGCTGCCGCCCTGTACTTCATGATCATATTGACGAATGACCGACTCCTTGGAGCAGACATTAGGTCGTGAAAGAAGTGTGTGCAGTATTTTAGCGTAGTCCTGCGGCTCCGGATGTTGAATGATTTCCTGCAGGGGGGGTGTCCATTCCGCTGTCAGATTCATGGCTGGTAGACCGTTGTGCATGAAGGCCATTTCCAGGGATGCTACCAGTTCGTCATGATAAAAACATTCGAAAAAACCGGAATCGGTAAATTCACCTAAGACAGTGGACTCTACCTGCATTTCTTCAGACAGCTCAAGAAACCGCTCGATTTTATCTGGAGCGACCGACACGGTCATGCGTTCCTGGGCCTCTGAAATGAGGATCTCCCAAGGTTGTAACCCCTCATATTTCAAGGGTGCCCTGTCCAGATGCAAGCGACAGCCGCCACTGGATTCCGCCATCTCTCCAACAGAAGAGGACAATCCCCCCGCACCATTGTCGGTGATACATGTGTAAAGATTCTCTTTCTTAGCCTCCCAGAGAAAATCGAACATCCGCTTCTGGGTGATGGCATCGCCAATTTGAACTGCGCTGACGGGAGAATTCTCATCAAGAGCCACTGAAGAGAATGTCGCACCGTGGATGCCATCCTTACCAATTCTTCCACCGTTCATCACAATGATATCGCCAGGCCGGGCTGTTTTATCTTCTGACGGTTTGCCATCATGTAGAGCCGGCATCACGCTGGCAGTGCCACAGAATACCAGCGGTTTGCCTACATAACACTCATCAAAGACGATAGCTCCGTTAACAGTGGGTATTCCACTTTGATTGCCCCCATGTTCGACGCCCAGTCGGACGCCTTCGTATATTCTCGAGGGATGCAGCAATCTGCTGGGCAACTGCTTACTATAATCCTGGGGACCAAAACAAAAAACATCTATGTTGGCAATTAATTCAGCTCCCATACCCACCCCAAATGAATCCCGATTGACGCCAACAATTCCTGTCAGAGCGCCGCCATAGGGATCTAATGCGGATGGTGAATTGTGAGTTTCTACCTTAAACGCAACGCTGTAGTCGTCATTAAATTTAATAATACCTGCGTTGTCTTTGAAAACCGATAGACACCAGTCATCCTCGCCCAATTTCTGCTTGATTTCATGTGTGGCGCGTTGGATATAGGACTTGTAAAGTGAATGGATCTCCTCCCTGTTTCCAAGTTCATCTGTGTATTGGATATTGGAGCTGAAGATTTTATGTTTACAATGTTCTGACCAAGTCTGGGCCAGGGTTTCCAGCTCGATATCGGTTGGTTGCTCAGGTAAACCTGATTTCTTCCTTTGATCCCGGACGGCATCCTGCTTAAACCAGTTGTGGATGATAGTCGCTTCCTCCGCTGAAAGTGCAAGAATACGCTCATCGCTGAGTGCCAGGATTTTATCGATACTGGAACAATCAAGGGTTTCAACTGAGATTTTCTCATCACCCCGGGGCATCGGCACCTGTTTCAATGTCTCTTTATCAGCAGTCCAATTCGAACTTGCAACAACAGTCTTTCGCTGGATCAGCTTGTTCATCAGTAAATGATCTACTGCACTGTTAATTTCCGCTTCATTGAAATCGCCCTGG
Source organism: Deltaproteobacteria bacterium (assembly GCA_018645005.1). Classification (GTDB taxonomy): domain Bacteria; phylum SAR324; class SAR324; order XYD2-FULL-50-16; family XYD2-FULL-50-16; genus JAHJRI01. The sequence goes on from JABGPJ010000126.1 coordinate 45,166, forward strand.
ATATAGTACCCTATAGATGAAGCGACTATCTCTTTTCCGGAGAATTTTTCCGGGAGTCGCAATTCCAGATTTTCTCTGGCCACTTTTCCGGCATTATCAGTCACACCGGCTCTAAAGCCGATCTCCACATACCAGTCAAAAGATTGCTGATCTCCAGTAAATCCATCCACAACATATTCGTGCAAGACTGGGTCAACAAACAGATCTTTTGCGAGGGCATCCATCTGCTCCGTGGAGGTAATCTGGTCGCATTGGATCATATACACTTGAAGCGTTCGAATGTTATGAATCTGAGGCCATTCTGCCTTCTTAAACAGCTGAATCGCCTTAATTCCTTCCGGATCTTCCAGCTGTTGCTTCAATTTAACCTCCAGCCGATGTAACATGGATTTGCCTGTGTGTATGGGATTAATCTACCGAGGTTCGGGAAATTGTTCGAAAAATGAATCGCTTTAATCGACCAATAACTTTTTCATTTGTCTAGTTTAGCAACCCCAATACTCTGGGGCAACCTTCTCGGTAACCAGTTTTGCAGTTCACGAAGTGTGGTGCTTTTATTTTTAGCCAAATAAACCAAAAAAAGGAGGATAATCAATGGACTACCCTCCTTTTAACGATCTTTTCTTCTGTAACAACTTGTTTCAATATACGATCCCCGGATAAGAATCCAGGAATCGGTCATCTTCGGATCAATTAACCCTAGTTATTCGCTTTGAAAAAAGGCAGAGCGCCACCAGATTTCAGAACAGGAATGACATCCATATCGTAAGCTGCTTCCAATGGAATCTTTGCGCCGTCGACGACCAGATTCAGATCGCCGCTCAGGTCAGTCGCATCAAAAGAAACCTTGTCTGCGAGCTTGATTTTATCATAATCAGCAGGATTTTTGAATGTCATCGGCACAATACCAAAGTTGACAAGGTTAGCTACATGGATTCGGGCAAAAGTCTTAACAATAACCGCGCGGATTCCCAACCATCTCGGGCAAAGCGCAGCATGTTCACGGGAGCTACCCTGACCGTAGTTCTCACCACCGATAATAAAACCGAAACCACCAGCATCACGATGAGCAACTGCACGATCAGCAAAGGTGCCGTCAACCTGCCTGAAAGTCGCCTGCATTGCGTACTCTTTAACGTTGGAACGCAGGGGCAGGAAGGTACCAGCTGGCTGAATATCGTCAGTACTAATGTTGTCTTGCAGATAAAGGAGTACTTCACCTTCCAGTTTATCTGGGAGAGGTTGAAAATCAGGCAGTGCCATGATGTTCGGTCCGCGTACGATACCTTCATTAGTATCTGCATCTTCAGGTTTGATGAAAGAGCCGGTGTCGATGACGGGTGGAACTGAGTTGATTTGAATCTCTTTGTCTTCCGGTACGGTAATCTCACCAGTCAGTGCAGAGGCAGCTGCGACGAGCGGGCTGATCAGGTGTGCTTGCGCATCGTCTGTTCCAGAACGCTTCGGGAAGTTTCTGTTAAAGGTTCTCAGTGTAATTCCACCACTTGGGGGTGAACCACCTTGACCGATACAGGCGCCACAACCGTTTTCCTGGATCCGGACGCCAGCCGCGTACATAATCTTAAGATATCCGGCGTCTGCCAACTGCATGGCAACTGATCTGGAACCAGGATAGAGCATGGTGTCAACTTTCACCCGCTTGCCTTTGATGGCTTCTGCAAAGGTTGCAATTCCTTCAAATGAGCTGTTGGTACAGCTACCAACACAGACCTGATGAATCTTCGTGCCTGCATGAGCTTTAACTGTCTCAACATTACCCGGGGAAGGATAGATAGCGATCAGCGGCTCAAGGTCGGACAGGTTGATGTCTATGACTCTTTCATAGGAAGCGCCGTCGTCAGCAGACAGTTCAGTGTAGTCGCCACCGCGTTGGCGTCCTTCCAAAAAGATCTTGGTTTGCTCATCACTCGGGAAGATGGAAGTGGTTGCACCCATCTCAGCACCCATATTGGTGATGGTTGCTCTTTCACCTAAAGTCAGAGTGGCTACGCCAGGACCGGCATATTCAAAGATAATTCCTTTTCCACCTTTAACAGAAACGATTTCCAGCATCTTCAGGATCACATCCATAGCCTGGCAGTTCTTAGCGAGCTGACCGGTCAGGTTTACCTTGACAACTTTCGGCATCGGCATGGTGTACATTCCGGTTGCCATGGCCAGAGCCACATCATATCCACCTGCACCCATGAAGATAGCACCCGCACCACCCGCGTTTACCGTATGGCTGTCAGCACCAATCCCAGTCATACCTGGCTTGACGAAGTTTTCCATGTTGGTGAAGTGACAGATACCGGTTCCCGGCGGTGAGAAAATGATGCCCAGCTTGGCAGCAACCGTTCTCAGGTATTGATGGTCATCCGGGTTTCTGAAACCGGATTGCAGCATACTGTGGTCAACAAAGTTAACAGACAAAGGCTTAACACGATCAATGCCCATCGCTTCGAGTTGAAGCATTGTCATTGTGCCGGTGGCATCCTGTGTAAAAGCCTCATCAATCTTGATTTTAATCAGTTCACCGGCTGCCGGCAGTTCAGCTGGTTCTACCAGGTGGTCCTTGAGAATCTTCTCAGTTAAACTTAAAGCGCTCATATTTCCTCTTTTCGTTTATAGGTTTTTAAATGCCCAAGTCGAAGCATTATTAACATTAGCGATTTTTCCTCGGTATTTCATGCAGGAGAAATGCTGGAAGCTGCTTGCAACCCATTGGGGTTGTACATCAGTCAGTGTCAATGTTTTAGAGCTGACACTCAGGCTCTTTCATTCAATTTCCGGGAACGTCTATCTTTGCTCCCGGTTTTTAAAGTATTATTCCACAGAAAATCAATTACATATCGGCAACAGCGGCGTTCAATTCAGTAACGGCGTCAACTGAGATCTGTAAGCTGGCTCTCTCTTTTTCAGTCAAGGGAACTTCAATCACCTCTTCTACACCACCAGCGCCGATTTTAACGGGGACACCCACGTAAAGTGTATCGTTGATACCATATTCCCCATTAGCAACCTGAGCAGCACAAGGAATAACATTCTTTCTGTCAAACAGGTACGCTTCAGCCATGGCGATGGCTGATGCGGCTGGCGTGTAAAAAGCAGAACCTGTCTTGAGAAGTCCAACAATCTCACCACCACCTTTACGGGTGCGATCAACAATCTCTTCCAGACGTTCGGCTGTGATTTTTCCTTGTTCAACCAATCTATCCAGAGAAACACCGGCGATATTACTCATACCCGTTAACGGTACCATACTATCACCATGCCCACCAAGAACGTACGCATTTACCTGGTTGACAGAAACGCCAAATTCCCAGGCCAGAAAAGTTTCAAAGCGTGCGGAGTCAAGAACGCCGGCCATTCCAACAACCTTATTTCCGGGGAGTCCTGCAGTTTTTTGGAGCACACCCACCATCACATCGAGGGGGTTAGTGATACAGATAACAAACGCATTGGGGCAATTAGCCTTGATCCCTTCACCGACTTGCCTGGTGATTTTTGTATTGATTCCCAACAGATCATCACGACTCATTCCTGGTTTTCTTGGAACACCGGCAGTGTTGATAACCACATCTGCATCCTTTAGATCCTTATAATCGTTGGTTCCGATAATAGAGCCATCAAACCCCTCAACAGGGCCGCTTTGAGCAAGGTCCAGCGCTTTTCCCTGGGGCAGGCCCTCAATAATATCAAACATGACGACATCGCCCAATCCTTTCAGCAATGCTAAATGTGCCAACGTTCCACCTATATTTCCAGCACCAATAAGTGCTATTTTCTTCCTGGCCATTGTTTCTCCTGATTATACTTTAAACTCAGTGGTTTAAAAATCCTGGTAACCTTCCCCAGGTGACATTTTTCAATTGCGCAAACTATATTCAAACTATCTTTTCTTTTTTAAACGGGTTGAGTCAAGGTATTTGTTGAATTTGCTTTGATTCTGATTGAGTTAAATCAAGGTGTTAGTTATACCGAAAAACAAATCGTACTTGACCGGGTGTATCCGGCATTTTTATTTAACGGTTACCGGCCTTGCTCTTATTCCCATTCAATGGTTCCCGGAGGTTTTGAGGTAATATCGTAGACAACACGATTGATTTTTTTTACCTCATTGATGATGCGGTTGGAAATCCTTCCCAGCAGTTCATATGGTAGAGGAACCCAGTCAGCTGTCATGGCGTCTGTTGAGTTGACACAGCGAATCGCAATGGTCCAGTCGTAGGTCCTTGCATCACCCATGACACCGACTGATTTTATTGGCAGTAATACTGCAAAGGATTGCCAGACTTTTCGATACCAACCGGCAGCCTTGATCTCCTGCATAACAATATAATCAGCTTCCTGCAGCACTGCAATCTTTTCGCGGCTGATTTCTCCCAGAATCCGGATTCCAAGACCGGGGCCGGGAAACGGATGTCGATGGATCAGTTCTTCATCTACTCCAAGCGCTTTCCCCAGTTCACGTACTTCGTCTTTGAACAGTTCACGCAGGGGTTCCACCAGTGACATTTTCATATTTTCGGGCAGGCCTCCCACATTGTGGTGGCTTTTAATGACTGCGGAAGGTCCCTTGAAGGATTCAGATTCTATCACGTCAGGATAGAGCGTTCCCTGGGCTAAGAATTTAATATCTTTTAGTTTTGCCGCTTCCTGTTCGAAAATCTGGATAAATTCGTTTCCGATGATCTTCCGTTTCAGCTCTGGATCACTGATATCCTTTAGTTTTGTGAGAAATGTATCTGTTGCATCAACGTGGACCAGATTTATTTTGTAATGCCTGGAGAAAAGTTCGACTACCCGTTCCGCTTCACCTTTTCTGAGAAGTCCGTTGTTGACAAAAACGCAGGTCAGCCGGTCACCAATTGCTTTATGCAGCATTACCGCCACAACTGATGAATCCACCCCACCACTCAATCCGCAGATCACCTTTTCTTCACCCACCTGTGCTTTTATTTCATTTGTTTTGGTCTCTAGAAATGCCGCCATATCCCAGTTCGCTTCACATTTGCAAATGTTGAAAGTGAAGTTTTTCAGGATTTGGATGCCGTAATCGGTATGGGTTACTTCTGGATGGAATTGGATCCCGTAAATCTTTTTTTCCGGATCGGCGATGGCAGCAAAAGGAGAATTGGTACTGGTCGCCAAAACTTGAAATCCTGCAGGGGCTTCTGTAACCAGGTCCCCATGACTCATCCAGACGGTCAACGGTTCTTGATCGGGTATATCCGCAAAAAACGGGCTGTTCTTCTCAAATTGAATCTCGGTTCGACCATATTCAGAATGCTCAGAACTTTGAACTTTACCACCCAGCAGGGATGCGATTAACTGCTGCCCGTAGCAGATTCCCAGGATAGGGATTCCCCAGCTGAACACAGCTTTATCAACAGTAGGTGACAACTCACCCAGAACTGAACTGGGTCCCCCTGAAAGAATGATTCCTTCCGGTTTGAAAGATTGAATGGCTGCAAGATCAATCGTACAGGGTTGAATTTCGCAATAGACACTTTGCTCCCGTATTCGCCTGGCAATCAGCTGAGTGTACTGGGAACCGAAATCAAGGATCAAGATCATGGAATATTTCTGATGAGGCGGTGTGAAACCAGCATTTACTTCTATATGAAAAATAAAGAATAATGATTCATCTTCACTTATAAAAAGCAAAAAGTCGATGGTTATTCAACCTGTGAAGTTCAATATGAAGCAGATCAAGCTATTATACTGGCTGGTTGGTGCCGCCGGAAATTTATATCCGGCAGAAAGGGATTTTCAGGAGAAAAGGATATTTTCGGTGGCTTCGATGGCAATGTGGATGATCTTGATGTGGATTTCCTGGATTCTATCACTGGTTTGGGCGGGTACAACTATGGGCAGATCGACCATATCCCTGATTTTCCCGCCATCTTTGCCCAGCAGTGCGACAGTAAACATATTTTTCTTGCTTGCGGTCTCTACAGCTTTGATAATATTAGGAGAGTTTCCTGATGTTGAAATGCCGAGCAGCAGGTCTCCGTCTTGACCGACGCCTTCAATGTAGCGAGAAAAAATGTGATCGAATCCATAATCATTTCCGGTGCATGTGATGTGAGATGAATCGGAGATGGCTATGGCCGGCAGGGCGATCCTGTCGTTTCGAAATCGGCCGGTCAGTTCCTCAGCAAAATGCATGGCATCGCACATACTGCCGCCGTTACCACAACTGATCACTTTTTTCCCATTTTTGATAGTCTCAGCGATTTTTTCAGAAAGAAGATGCACCTTCCCAAGGTTTTTATCTTCTGCTAAAAATCGTGTCAGGACTTGTTGTGTTTCAGCGAATGAACTCTTTATCAGTGATATCATGTCTGTATTCCTCTTTATTAAACTCAGCGAAAGGGAACTAGGATTTTTCCATTTTTTTCCCAGGTAGAAGCATGAATACAGCACCCAGGGCTACCAGGAAACCACCTGTGCCATAGAGCAGATATGCTATAAAGCTGAAGGGGCCGTTCAACAGGAATAGGAGTAAAATACCAACTGCTAGACTGATGATACCTTCTTTGTAGCTTTTGCGTATCAGCCATCGATAAAGACCAAATCCGCACAGTGCGAACGGTCCCAGCCACAACATAAACTTCGAGAAAAAGAGGGTGACGCCACCAGTAACGATCAGTTCAGCTCCGCGGATACGAAGACTTTTGGGCTTTTCCAGTTCTTTCATTCCGGTTTTCTCCTTTGGATGATTACGGTTTTTGCACACCGATGGCTTTACGAACTTTTTCAAGCAGCGGCTTTGCGATGGATCTGGCTTTTTCTGCGCCTTCGGCCAGAATAATATCGATCTGATTTTTGTCTGTCATCAGCTCGTCGTATCGTGCACGTCCTGCTGACAGAAAAGTGTCAACCAGATGGAAAAGTTCTCCTTTTAGCTCACCATATCCAAGTCCTCCAGTGAGATATCGAGCACGAGTTTTTGCGATGGCTTCTGCAGTCGCAAATTGACAATAGATGGCAAAAAGGTTGCAGTTGTCCGGGTCCTTGGGGTCGTTCACATCTTTTGAATCTGTCACGATTTGATTGATACGTTTCTTCAGCTTTTTTGAAGTGGTATAAAGGGGAATTTCGTTCTTGTAGCTTTTGCTCATTTTGCGCCCATCAATACCAGGAACCGTTTTGACTTCCTCTTGGATCAGTGGTTCGGGCAGGGTCAGTATTTTTCCAAATGTCTGATTAAAGGTTTGGGCAATGTCACGTGTGATTTCGAGATGTTGTTTCTGATCCTGACCCACCGGGACGACATGGCAGCTGAACAGCAGAATATCGGCTGCCATCAGGATAGGATAATAGAACAGACCGCAGTCAATTCCATGATCCAGATCGTGGCCGGCTTCTGTGTTGACATCGGTTGCTGCTTTATAGGCATGCGCTCTATTCAACAGACCCTTGGGCGCCATGCAAGACAAAATCCATGTTAATTCAAACACTTCTGGGATATCAGACTGCCGATAAAATGTTACTTTATCTGGATCTAGACCTGCTGCAAGCCAGGTTGCGGCCAGGCTGTATATCTGCTCTCGGAGCAGCACCTTATCCCTGACGGATGTTAAGGCATGGTAATCAGCGATAAAATATAGTGCGTCATGGGTTTTCGCCAACTCCAAAGCGGGTTGGATAGCACCGAGAAAGTTTCCGATATGGGGTGCACCTGTAGGTTTTATTCCGGTTAAAGCAATCTTTTTCATGTGACTCTCTGTTAGTATCGACTGTCTAAGGGTCGGCTCAAAAATTACTTGGTATTCTGTCGGCAAAATGTCCAGTCTTTATAGGACTTTTGCAAATAGATTATGTGAAGTTATTTTTGAACGATCCCTAAGGTGATTTATATTTGGCTTGACTTCATTCACATCTAACACTTTTACTATGACAAGTAAATGACAGGCCACCGACTTTGACCGCTGTATCGAATTCAGTATTGATAACAACCCTGAATTATCGTATGCTTCATGACATATGCTCCCTCGGAAAGTCATTCGTGACACTCCTTAAAACACCAGACGACTTTAACGTTTAATTTTCACAATCAATACCCTCAAAAACAATGGAACCAGTGACCAGATTGCAGGGCACAGACGGTATTAGAGGCCGGATTTCCAATGAACAACCCCGAAATCATGGCATGAATGCGTTGACCTATTTTCATGAGACTGGGTTTTTAACCCCGGCTTTTTTTGAGCACTACACTTATGCTTATGCAAGCTTATTGCTGGAGGCAGGTAGTGTTAAAAAAGGAGAATCGATTGTCATCGGGTGGGATCCAAGAGATCAGGTGGGAGATTTTAACAAAGCAGCGATCTTAGGGATTTGTAAAGCCGGAATGCGGGCGATTATTGTGGGCGTGTTGCCCACACCGGCAGTTCCGCTGTATATGTTGTCCCAACACGCGGCGGGGTGTGTGGTCCTGACGGCATCTCATAACCCCTCAGATCAAAACGGGATTAAGCTTTTTCACGGATGGACGGCGTTGAAGTTTCTTCCTGAAGATGATGCGGCATTGACGTTGAAGATCATAGAGCAGCAGAACGTGGATCTGGATAACCTCCCTGTTTCAGAAGATTTTGAAGATCACATCGATGCGGCAAAATCATTTTTTATTCAATACCAGATAGACCCGCTGAACAGCTGGATTGATCAACAAACCTTCACAGATGTCGTGCTGGTAATCGATGCGTCAAAAGGTGCGGTTGCGACAGTTGTGAGCGAGATTTTCGGTCGATATCGTTTCCAGGAAGTAATTTATACAAATCTTGAAGGCGGCATCAATGAATACTGCGGCGTTGCCGATCTGGAAGGACAGGAGTTAATTTATGCCAGTGAAATCACTGAGCAGTCCGGGCGGTTTTTCCTCTATGAAACCCTGCAAACAATGATCGGTAAAGCACGTTCAATGGTGGATATTCAGGCTGGCAAAACACAAATGATAGGTCTTGTTTTCGACGGAGATGGTGATCGCTGTTTTCGTCTGGACTACCACGCAGATAAGGATGCACTGATTGTATCATCAGGAGATCAACTGGGAATTCACCTTGCAAGATATATTAAACAACGGGACGGCTCGAAAACGGAAAACAGTTGGTTTATCAACACTGTTGAAAGCGACCTGAAAACTGCCATTACTGCAGAGGAAGAGGGATACCAATCAGTGATTACCGGTGTCGGAGATAAATGGATATTAAAAAAAGCTGTGCTGGATATGATTCAGGCCCAGCTCGACACTGAACATCCAATGTCTGGTGCTTTAAAGACATTGTTACAGGCGGATGCATCTGGCGAGGAGTTATCGGGGTTGGAAATTTCATTTGCCTGGAAAGCCTATCTCCAACGCGGCAGAGCGGAAGATAGACAACCCCAATACCGCTATCAGATTGGAATAGAAGAATCAGGGCACAGTATACTACCTGGTTTTATTAAAGACGGATCTGCAACTATCCGCTGTTTTGCCGGAAACGGTATAAAATCAGGGTTGAATTCTCTGCTGGCAATTCAACAGACAGTTTTAGAGCGCAATGGGAAAGACCGAATATCCTATCTTGAACATCCATTTTCAGCAGGGATTAAGACCACATTTTACACTTATTATGTTATTAAAAAACGATTATTGCCGGGTTCCGCGTTCAGACAGGATTTGGAGAGAGCAGTGCGGCAAGCGGTCGATACGTGTTTTTCGGCAGATTATCAATCAAATAGGATCCATTTTCCCGAAGAAGAATCGTTGATCTATTTTAAGATTTCAAAGAGCGGAAAGACAGCAGGGGCAGTTTTTATTCGAAATTCTGGAACGGAAGATAAGTCCGCTCTTTATTTGCGAGGTGAACTGGAAATTGCGCCTTTTCTGAAAACCATCGGACAAATCCTGCATTTATTTCTTCTTAAAGGGATGAAGAACCAGAAAAGTGATTTTGTTCGATTTGAAATTGATGCATTAAAGATGATCGCTGGTGGCCTATCAACTATACCTCTCAGGGAAAAGTACCCGTCGCTGCCATATGAGCGTATCTTGAAGGAAATTGAGTTCAAAGAGGGTTTGCTTGGAAGAGAAGAAAAGGATCTGATGTTGACCGAGAAAGGAAAATTGCTTAATGATTATTGGGAACAGCAAGATTAAAACAATCCTGAGGAGAAAAAATGAAGAGAGCATTTCTAACCGTTCTGCTGGTCACATTGTTGAGTTTTTCCACCTGCTACGCACAATCAGAAACCAAGGCCAGCGACAAAAAAGATCAGGCGAATCCGGTAGATGAATCAACTAATGTTACCTATGTCTCCCCCAAAAAGGTGATCTTGGTTCCTGGAAGTATACAGAAAATAAAAAAAGGCAAGGCTTCTCTAATGATAGAATATAAGGAACTTCACAAAACCAAGAAATTTCCAATCATTCGAATTCAGGGAATTCCATTCAAACTGAGAAAAAAGGGCGACAATCTTGTATTTACCTGGCAGCAGGCTGGTTATGAAGTTGTCTGGGTAAAAGGAGATAAAGAAGTGATCTTGATGTCATCTGAACCCTTCAAACGGAAATCCTTCTCTGTTAAAAACAAAGATGTAAAAAACAGCGTTATTTACAAAGGATTGGTGGTAGAAACCAAACGACGTGACGGAGTTATCTCAAAACTGGAAGTGGCTGATGTGGTTAAAGACGCAAGCGGGAATATGGAGAAGTTTTCGGTACGAACCTTTGCCAATAAAGACAACCCTGCAGAATTTCATAACGAAAACAATATTTTAGCCCCTGAGTTCCACAAGCAATATGAAAAGGGAATTAACGACGAAGTGCTCTATATTTTTACATCAAACAAGAAAGGTGAGATCTTCGTTTATTACCGGTAACGGTTGTCTGAATTCGTAACGTCAAACATACATTTGTACTGTATGCAGCAAGAAACATTTCCCGTCTCACTTCACTCATATGCGTTTCAGCTTAGAAAAAAATTGCTGAAGCGCGCATCGCTTCAAGATCTTCTCGACTGCCACGCACGCCATCAGGAATTTCTGGGTCGGGTGTCCCAGTTGATCGATTTCAACCGCCTTTCCCTCGCTGATCGATTTGCCTGGAAATTACTGAGGGAGATCAATATCTTAAGTCTGGACTTCTCTAACGAGGGAAAATTTCCGAATCGGAATGGGGAAAAACCAGCTAAACCAGCTCAGGGTATCTATTTGAATCTGGAAGATGTTGTGATGAATGTGCAGAAAATCTGGTTTTCCGAAATGAAAAAATTACCGAGTATTGTCTGGCTGAAAAGATTTTCTACCAGAAAATTGGCTCACTATTCCTTCAAGGCTGATGAGATTGCTTTTTCATTGATTTTCGATTCCATGGATGCCCCGGCTGAGATTGTGAGTTATTTGGCCTACCACGAATTGTTACATCGACAAATGGGAGCAAAACGAGTGAACGGTCGGCAATATGCCCATACCAGCGAGTTCAAAGCCCAGGAACACCTCTTTCCCAATTGGCGATCAATCGATCAACAGATCAATCAATACATTCTTAACATTGACTGACTTCCTAATATTGGTATCAAACCAGATAAGTATCAATACTCCTGTTATAAACCGCACGCTGGTATTCAAATAAGCATTATATTGGAAGAAAAACAAGGATTGAACTTTTTAGGCCTGAGCAATCGGGCGGAAAACTGCATGTATTTATGAGATGATATTAGCGATTGAAACATCCTGCGACGATTCTGCGGTCGCTCTGCTGAATTTAAATGGGGATGTCATTATCAGTCAGATATCCAGTCAGATCGAATTACATCAAAAGTATGGCGGGATTGTACCGGAAATAGCCAGCCGCAAGCATTTGACGACGCTGCCGCTTCTCCTGCGGTCTCTGATGGAAAGCCACGATTTGAACTTGAAAGATCTAAAAGCAATAGCGGTCACTTACGCCCCGGGATTGATCGGTTCATTGCTGGTAGGCGTCAGTTATGCAAAAACATTAGCCTGGATGCTGAATATTCCAGTGATTCCCATTGACCATCTGGAAGGACATCTTCTGGCTCCTTTTCTGGATAATAAGGAAATTCGCTTTCCTTATCTGGCTCTGATTGCTTCCGGTGGACATACACATCTGATTCAGGCCAGTGGATTGGGAGACTATAAACTGCTTGGCAGAACAATGGACGATGCAGCAGGTGAAGCGTATGATAAGGTAGCCAAAATGCTGGGGTTTCAGTATCCCGGAGGCCCACTGATTGAACAATTGACAGCCTGTTGTCCTGAACCGACAATCACTTTTCCGGTGCCGTTGAAAGGTAAAAAGACGTTGAACTTCAGTTTTTCTGGATTAAAAACGGCCGTGAGAAATGAAGCGATACGTCAGAAAGTCTACACTGAGGGCCAGCGATTGATCACTTTCGAAGAATACCTTGATATCCCGGATGCGGATCGGAAAAATCGAATTGCAAATATTGCTGCAAGTTTCCAGAAAATTATGACGGTCATTATGGCCGAACGCATGGCGGATGCCCTCAAAAAAACAGGGCTTAAACAGATGGCTTTAACCGGAGGTGTGGCAGCAAATACCGGTATCCGAGCAAGTCTGTCACGACTGGCAACCCGCAGAGGTGTTCAAGTTTTTTTCCCTGAGGTTGGAAACTGCACCGATAACGCCGCGATGATCGGCTATACAGCCGTTCAGTACATGAACGGCGGAATAACAAACTTCGAGCCTGTATTGAATCTTAACGCATCTTCTAAAAGTCCGATCGGACTAATGGATATACAGGTATGAATTGACAGGTCTGAATTACCTTTCAGGGGAATAAATATTGACATAAACCAAAATGAGCAAGATAATTTAACGAAATGTACACGGGATTAAAGATCTTATTTCATTCCTAGTTTAATTGAATGGTAATAGATAAAAAATTGAGAAATGGAAAATACAACTGAACGTTCAAAAAAATCGTTGGCCATCTGGGGAATACCAATAGCCATTCTAGTGATCCTGATTGTGGTCTTGATCTTCGAGTTGAACAGCGGCGAAGATGTGGTTGAAAAGCCAGTTCAGGAAGAAGAGGTCGTAGTGCAGGCCACTGACAGCAAAGCTGAAGGAGTGACGCTGGAAGTACAACCAATGCTGGAGTCTGAAAAGGAATCGGAAGAATCATATGTTACGGAAGCTGAGACAACAGCACCTGAGAAAGAAATTGAGGATGCCGATAACAAACCCAAGTTGGCAGCATATCTTGATGATGATGAAGCTGAAAAGTCCTATATCGTACAAGAGGGCGACAATCTTTGGAAAATCGCCAAGAAAAAAGATTTCCTGGGTGATCCCTGGAAGTGGAAAACAATTTTAATTCAGAATAAAAGCAAGATTAACTACACCATTTTCTCCGAAGAGACCGGACAATGGAAGGTGATGGTAGATGCCGGAAAACGGCTTGTTGTACGATCTGAAGATACTTCGAAATCAAAAACCAGCTTTGACAGAACCCGAAAAAAACGCTACGCAGTGCAGCTGCTGTCACTGAACACCGATCAACTGGATAAGGGAGTCGATATCGTTAAATTCCTGATCAAGGACGGCTACCACGCATATCTTTATCGCACGCGGGAAAAAATCAAAAGACCAAATCTTAAACAAGCCCAATTTTTCTATCGTATCCGTGTCGGCTTTTTTGAAACAGAAAGAGAGGCTTTGAGTGCCGGTGAAGACATTGTTGAACAGTATGACGAAAAGAATGTTTTTCCGCCTGATTTCTGGGCTGTTCTGCCCAGTTACAGCGAATTGAACGGCGAATTGATCGATTTTGGAATTCAGCGAAACAAACCCTGGATTATCCAGTTGACAGACAAAGCCAGTCGTAAGGAAGCTATTGACGATCTTAAAGCACTCGCCTCTTTCGTTGATTACTCTTATATTTCACAAAAGAGGGAAGAAGAAGGTGGTTTCCGCTACCGTACCCGTTTGGGTTTTTATGAGACAAAGGCGGATGCTGGTGCTGCGTTGGCGAAAATCCAGCAAAATAACCCTAATCAGTTTTATAATTCACAGATTTTGGAGATTAAACACCTAATGGAAGATGCCATTGGGCAGTCTACTGGTCAATCTTCTCTTAAGAAACTTCGCTAAGCAACCCACCTTAGCCGACATAGCTCATCAGGTAGAGCAGCACATTCGTAATGTGCAGGTGACCGGTTCGACTCCGGTTGTCGGCTCCAGTACTTCA
>JABGPJ010000158.1:0-6432 GCA_018645005.1 Deltaproteobacteria bacterium
AGTACTCCATCTGACTGCGGTAAAAGGCTGATAATTCGACAGGAACTGCATTTACCACCTTTCTCATGCCATCTGCTCCTTGTAGAGCTTCAGCCGCTTTTTCTACTTCACCTAGCAAGAGTTGTATCCAGGCTTCATTAACATGCATTTCAAATAAAAAAACATCGTTGTCCAACTTTTTAACGAAACGAAGCGCTTCTTTAACCTCTTTTAATGCTTCATCCAATTCACGGCGTTCGATCAATAAATTAATTCTAAAATCGAACTTTAAAAGCAGGGAAAAGTCATTTTGAAATAAGTCTACTATTTGGCTTAGCCGGTTCATTAGTAACAGGGCAACATCCATTTGCCCTCTAAAAATATTTGAAACTCCATGCCAGTATGTATATTGAGATGCGTCGTAGATCTCGCCCCGGTTGAGCACTCTTTCGACCAAATCATCATCATATTCCTTCAATGCATCCCACTCACCTTTTAAAAAATTGTGAATAGTTTCTAAAAACAGATAGTTTATATATAGCCTGTCGTTGTTTTGATTAAGCCTGATCCTGGTAAACTCTAAAATCTTTTTGCTCAAATAAAATGAAATACCTGAAAACGAAAACAGCGCACTAGAACCCAGAAATATTTCTAAACCTGAATTTATCTTTGCTAAATCAAATTTAGTCACCTCTCGACAAAGGTACATAAACTCAAAAACAAATCGTTTCGGATCAGTAATGGCTAGGGCCTTACTTTTCTTATAGAACAATTCAGTACCGTCAATATCTTTAGTTCCAGGAGATTTATTAAACATCAGGAAGGGGAAAAACAATGCTGTGAGTAAATATAAAGCCGCCCATGTAAATCTAAGGCCTGCGGAAACCGGGTTTGCAGGCAATTCCCCCCAATAATATCTTAGCGTCCGATCATAATACGCTATGGCATCAACATATTGCCCTCTGCTATAGAGAGCCAGGGCGATATTTTTATCAAACATTGCGGTTTTCTGAGGAGCCGCCTTTTTCCCATATTTTCTGTTGTACAAATTCTGAGCCTTTTTATAATACAAGAATGCTTCGTTAGAAGCAGAGGATTTCATGGCTTCTTCGCCTGCTTTAATCATGTATTCTTCCGCCTTATCCATGTTTTCTGCCTCGACAAAATGGTAGGCCAGTATGCCGTAAAACTCATTGAGCCTTTCGGTAAATACCCGTTCAAATGATTCGGCTACTTTCAGATGAAGTTTCTTTCTGTTCTGAATCAATATGGATTCGTAGGTTGTCTCCTGAGCCAGAGCATGTTTAAAGAGATACTCTACTTCATTCATCCGTTTCCTTTCTTTAATCAGCTGAATATCCTGCAAATATCCCAGCTTATCATCGATGTCCTCAACTGTTTCCATAACCTCAGTCAATACTTTGTGAAAGAAATGTCTTCCAATGACCGAAGCTGTTCTGAGAAGTGATTTGGTTTTTTCATCCAGCCGATCGATGCGGGACATGAGCAGTTCCTGGATAGTATTTGGGACAATCACTGTCTCAATTTTCCGAGTGATTTTGAATTTCCCATTTTTCAACTCAATGGCTCCCTCATCAATCATAGATCGAGCCATCTCCTCAATGAAAAAGGGGTTCCCTTCTGATCTTTTTTTTATCTGTTCCCTCATTTCAGTGGGAAGCCCCTTGATCTTCAGCAGGTTGTTGATCAGCAAATCACTCTGGTCTGGGCTCAATCTGTGTAGATTTATTTCTGTGGATATGCGGAGATATTGTTCTTCTACAATTTTCATCAGCTTGCCACCTGTTTCTTCATAATGGGGTCTAAAGATATTGATGATCAATATTCTGCTGTTCTCCACTAGTCTAAATAGAGAAATGATCAGATCTATGCTACTGGTGTCTGCCCAGTGCAAGTCTTCCAGGATGAAAATAAGAGGGGTTTGTTCAGCAGATTTAAGGATCAAGTCTCTGAGGTTTTTGTAAATCAGTCTTTCTAATGCTTCACCTTCAATTCCTTTGACTCTTTCCGCATATTTCTCTGAGAGTTGCAGTCCCATCAAACTGCCAATAAAAGGAATGATTTCATCGGCGTTCTCAGCGTGGATATCTTTAACGGCGGTCTCCAATTTAAACAACTGTTCCGTCGCTGCATCATCATCACCGATTCCAGTGAATCCCTTCAAGATTTCGATAATCGGATAAAAGCTAAGGTTACGACCCATGGAAAGGGCTCTTCCTTCCCCAATAACAGTTCTTTTAACAGCATCGTTAGATTTCAACTCAGCAATGAGCCTGCTCTTGCCGATTCCTGCTTCTCCGATGATATTGACAATAGAACCCTCACCATTCTTAACTTTCGAAACGGCCAGTTCCAACTTGTCCATCTCTGTTTCCCTGCCCACCATTTCAGAGTGAATCGTTCGTTCTGAAGTGAGTCTTCGATGGACCTTCTCTTTTTCCGAGACCACTTTGTAGACAGAAACCGGTTTTTCTTTGCCTTTGATTATCTTTTCTCCCAAGGCTTCGAAATTAAAATAAAGTTGCGCACGTTTATAGGTCTCTTCTGTAACTGTTATAGTTCCGGGTTCTGCCAACCCCTCCATTCTGGAAGCAAGATTGACGGTGTCCCCAACCGCAGAAAAATCGACTCGCAGAGAGTTGCCTACCGTTCCCACGACCACCGGACCTGAATTGATGCCGATTCGCATTCTTAAGGCAGGGATATTCTTCTCTTGAGTGATTTTATCACTGAATTCTCTGATACCATTATGCATATCAATGGCTGACCTGATAGCTCTGGAGGAAGCATCTTCAATAGCGATAGGAACACCAAACAATGCATAAAGACCGTCTCCCAGGAGTTGATTGACGGTTCCTCCGTAGTCGTGAACCTTATGAACGAGGATCTCTAATAACCGGTCCACAAAGGAATAGGTATCTTCCGGACCCAGCTTTTCACTCATCGAGGTAAAACCTACCAGGTCACAAAACAGAACTGTGATTTGCTTGCGTTCCCCTTCAATTTTGCTTTTTTGCGAAAGTATTCTTTCTGTAAGCCCTTGTGGCAGGTATCGTTGGATTTTATTGATTTTTTCTTCCAGGGCGCTAAGATCTGGGACTGCCAAGGTTAGTTTGGTCCCACATTTATTGCAGAAGTTTGCGGTTTCCAGATTCTCATGTTGGCAATTCGAACATTTCATTGTCGCGCTCTCTTTTACGCCTATCAGGGGATCAAGGAGTTTCAACAAATCTCACGATGGCAACAGGTCTTCCAGATTCTTTTTTCATGATGTTATTCTATCGGGCTATCAGTTTGAATTCATGTTACAACTCGTTTATCACATTCGATGGCATTTGTCTAGAAAAGTAGAACATTTTACAGGGAAATTGGTGAGAAGGTGTTTGATCTTGAAAGACATCCATAGAAGTAGTATGACTCAATCAAGACAATAATTAATCCCCAGGTCCCATTCTGATATTTTGTAAATACAAGTAACGAACACACGTTATTCTGTAGATGATCACTTCAATGAATCATGTTTTATTCGTGCAATTTGTATCTATTTAGAACATTCCAGGAGCCGAGGGGGTTTTGATTCAAAATCCCCTCGGTGGTACATCCGCCGAATAGTTTCTACAAATCAATAATTATTTTAAAACAGCAGTATGAATAAAAAAAACCGGATTCAACTGATAAAAAGGCTTGATCACGTCGCCAACAGTATCCTGAATGCGGGAACACTTGTGTATAATGTATCGATTTTAGAGTTGGAGGAAATTCGAAAACAGATTAATAAAAATGAGCACCCTGATATCCAAGCCAGGTCATTACATTTACAGGGCCGGATTTACTCCAGAATGGGGCGATATGAGGAAGGATTGCATTCTTTAAGTCGAGGATTGGAGATCTGTGACCCGTTTCCAGATATTCATTCACAAATTTTGGATTCATTAGCCCGTCTATTTTCAGAAACAAACTGCATCACTTTGGCTGAATTATATTATAACAAGTCCTTAGACCTGAAAAATAAAATCGGGGATAAGCTTGGTGAAGCGGTATCATTGCAAGGCCTTGCACTTCATTATGAGCAACTTGGAGAATCAAAAAAATTCGTTAAGTTTCTAAAAAAATCGTTGGCTTGTCACCGGCAGATTGATAACAAATCAGGCATCAGCAATATATTAAGCCGATTAGCATCTGCCTTGCTTATAACGGAGGATTTTGGAAAAATAGCCAAAATACTGGAGGAGTCCGCAGAAATCACATCCCAAGGATCACCCAGCCATGTGCACAATCTGGGCATTGAGGCGGTCCTGAATTGGCGCTATTACTTAAAAAAGGAAAAGGCGATTCTGCTGTTTCAAGCGGCCATTAAACAATTCAGGAAATCGAAAGACCATTATGGAATTGGCATCATTCAACTTCGGTGGGGGCGATGTCACCGCGAAGATGATGATCGAAAAGAAGCCGCCAAACATTTTAAACAAGCATTATCCTGTTTTGAGAAATCCGGAAATCGCGGGTCCTCCGCTGAAGCCATTTTGGCCCTGGATACAGTGAACGGAAGAACTCCTCGCACAAAAAGAATTGAAAGACTTAAATCCGCCTTACGAATGGCATATGCCGAAGGCGCTGTTCCTTGTCAGAAAGATTTAGAAGACAGATTGCGCCATCTTAGTGAAGCTCAATACTTACAATTGATGGTTGAATCATCATCACCTGGAATGGCAATATTAGGGTCACGTTATTTGGATGGCAACCGCGAAGAAGCAACCATCTTGTTTGCGGATGTGGCAGGTTTTTGTGCTTATAGTGAAAACCGAGACCCCCACGAAGTATTCAGGTTACTGAATGGCATGTATGAATCCATCCAAAGGGCATTTGATGAGACCGACGGCATAGTGGATTGCCATATGGGAGATGGCGTGATGGTCATATTCTTGGGCGAATCAGGGGGAGATCATGCCGACCGCGCAGTTGAGGCCGGGAGACGGGTACAAAAGTATATATCTGAGTTCAATTCCATGATTGAAAAAGGAGCCCATCCGCCAATGCGCCTTCGGGTTGGAATCAACACCGGGGAACTGTTTATTGGTAGAATAGGAGCGAAAAATCGTTGGACTTTTTCGGCAATTGGCGCTGCCACAAATTTAGCTGCGCGATTAGAATCGGAGGCTCAACCTGGAACCGTTCTCATGAGCGATGTAACCTATAATAAAATTCAGGACAGATCTGGATTGATGCCGGATGAAAATAGAAAAATAAAAGGTTTTGATGATCCAGTTAAAACGTATGTCTGGAGGTCGGGTTGAGAAATTATTGGCTTGAGAACTCATGCAAATCAGGTGATTAAATGTTTAAAACATTTGGTGAGGTATTTCATGACATTGAACAGCTCTATGATCAGAGAGAATACCAAAAAGTTGTTATTTCCTGCGGGAAATTGACAGAAAAAGTCTTATTCCGGATTTTTGCTCTATTTCACTCGACTTTGCCCGAAGTTGAAAAAAAATATGCATTTTTATCTTTTGAAGAAGAGCAAGGGGATGACTACATTCTTTTCTTAAAACGGCCTTCAATCGGAGTCGGGATAAGGTATTACCTTTCACTGGTAAAGCTGTTCCCTCAGCATAAATGGTCAAAACCTGATCTAAAAATCCACTTAAACTGCATCAATCGATGGCGAAATATCGAAGCCCATGCAGCAAAACAATCGCTTTCCGACGAGCAAAATCCCCCATCCCCAAAAGATGAAGACGCGGCCAAGGTTCTTCAGGCAACAGAAGATGTGCTGCATACGCTGAATATGGTCAATCAGGTGGAAGCAGGGGAAGGCATATCTCTGACTGAATACCTCCGTTATGCGGCACTTAAGGAAAACTTCGATTCTGCCATAGAAGCTGAACACTACAAAATCATTATTGAGGAGGGCCAGAAGCTGGCAGTGGAATTACTCAATCTGCTCTTGGATAGGCTTTATTACAATCTCGCTGTCGAGGAGAAGAGAAAACTCCTTGATTTTCAAAATCAAATCGCCCAACTGGAAAAGAAAAGTCCTGATCTGGGTCTTTATCGTTCCCTGTTTAGAAATGTGCCGTTTTATGCTCGATTTCCGAAAACGAAACGCTTGAACGACCTAATCGGAAGGTTTTCTGCTGGTGATAATGTCTCTTACACCAGAAGAGCGACCAGCCCTTACATGCAAGTATTAGATATTGTTTACCAACTTCTGGTTGAACCGGAACAGCAAACCGTTTTCAGGATCTGCGATCGTGTCAACCAGATGATTTTTGAGAATGGCACCCTCAGTGAATCTGACAGGCAGGAATTACAAGGAATTGCCAATTATGAAGGGATATCCGAAACAGAGTTGAATAAGACGATTGAATTGGTAACGACTAGCATATCCTCGTTTCTTAACTGTCATCCCAAACTGAGAACCCAAAAACC
>JABGPJ010000158.1:6532-7787 GCA_018645005.1 Deltaproteobacteria bacterium
TGTGGGTGATGGAAAACCATCCTCCTCACCGTCGTTTAGTTGATGATTGTATTCGGCATCCACGGCTACTGTATCAGAAGCTGAGTAATCATACACCAAAGGGTATTGATCAAGATATTGATAAAGATTTGTTCAATCATTTTCAGAGACTCTTGCTGCTTACATGTGAATTAATAATTGATTTATTTGAGGGATTACCGCCGTGGAATTCTGACAATCTTATGGATATCCTGGGGAATCAAGAAGTTCTCCTCGGCCGTTGTCACCAGATAATCAAAAAATGGGGAGATTCAGTTCAATCGTTTTCCGAAGCCAATCGTCAGCAATTTGACGAGGATTTCCGCAGGGAAGTTGCCAGACGTTTTGATGAATTAAACCTTTTCGGAATCGATATTTCAAAAGAAGCCAAGCGGTACCAATTAAGTGTCGCCTATATTTCGCTCTCGATGGAGATCCCGGAATCCGGTGATCAAACAGAGGGTCACGATAGTTATCCCGTGGAAGAAGTTCTCAGCCAACACCCCAGGGTTGTTATACTTGGAGATGCAGGACAAGGCAAAACGACCTTAATGCAATGGCTGACTGTGATGTGCAGCCGTCAAACCTTTCCGAACACCCTGAAGCTGTGGAATTCAAAAATCCCTTTTCTAATTAAACTTCGGACGGTGCTCGATCGAGAACTGCCTCCGGTCGGCGAATTCACTTCCCTGATGGCAAATGAAATCCTGACTGACAACGATAAACATCGTCATTGGGAACACCAGATTCTCACAGAGGGGAGAGCTATCGTGATGGTTGACGGTTTCGATGAGGTCCCTGAAGAGAGAAGAAAAAGTGTGACTGAGTGGTTGTCAAATCTGTGTGCTGAATATCCAAAGAATCGTTTTATCCTGACCTCAAGACCATCTTCTTATAAAAAAGAGTATTCGATGGTTGACCATGGATTTAAACTCGTAAAGCTTCAGCCAATGACGCCTGTTGCCATGAGAGAATTTGTCCTTCACTGGCACAGGGCCATATCTTTGGTCATCAATCCGGTAGATCCTGAATATTTGAATGATGAAGCCGAAAAACTTCTCGACGAACTTAAACAAAAAAAATCCTTGCGTTTACTGGTAACCAACCCCCTATTATGTGGTGTTATTTGCGCATTGCACCATGATCGCCACGGTTATCTCCCTAATAACAGAACTGAGATTTACGAAGCCACCTGTCAGATGCTCCTGGAAAGGAGAGATTTGGAAAGGAAGGTCAC
>JABGPJ010000158.1:7887-10086 GCA_018645005.1 Deltaproteobacteria bacterium
ATGGCCGCCAAGGATTTTGTTGATAAAGATTCCATGGGTTTCTTAAAAAGCAGG
Source organism: Deltaproteobacteria bacterium (assembly GCA_018645005.1). Taxonomy (GTDB): domain Bacteria; phylum SAR324; class SAR324; order XYD2-FULL-50-16; family XYD2-FULL-50-16; genus JAHJRI01. Next base: position 7,942 of record JABGPJ010000158.1, read on the forward strand.
GCCGGTGATGATTATTGGACCGAAACCATTCTCCTGGCGTTGGGACTTTGCTCGAACAATTCAAGCAATCAATTCATATTTGATCTATTAAAGATTGCCCAAAAACAGGAGGAAAAGGGATCTCCGGTGAAAGCCACCCGCTTGTACCTACTCATAATGCGTGGCAAAGACACCATGCGCCAGATTCTTCCAGGATTACAAAAGATCATTGAATCCAAGATCCAGACAATCATCCCACCGGACAATCGCGACAAACGAATGCAATTAGTTGCTTCCGGGGAATTGGCCCTTCCCTTTCTGGGAAAAAAGCCGAACCGCACGATTAAGGACGATCTCAGTTGTGCACTGACACTTCTACAGATGCGTGTGGAGGAAGCATATGCAATACTCCTGGATTACTTTGATGATCAGAGACCGAATTTCATTGCCAACCTGAAAAAACTTCTGCTCAGAGTTGATGCACAGACCCTGGAACAGACCGGATTGGTCGAGCTGATGTTAAGAAAAGGTCCTCATCGGTTTCCAATAGAAATTGTCGAGGCTCTGGTGGGGGTTTCCAGAGATTTTCGATTATACAAGATGTTTCCGCAGAAGCATTTGAAGTTCACCTCGAACAAGATTGTTATCGATTTGAAAACAGAATTTGACTGGTATGTTCCAACTGAAAAGTCCGTTACCTTTCATTTCAACGTGGAAAATGGTGCCTACCTGTCCTCGATTCAACACCTGCCTGTGGAGAGTTTGTCGATCTCAAAAATAGATGAGCTGGCTTTTACACATATCAGACAAATGACGAAATTGAAAAAGCTAGAGATCAGGAAAACAAAAGAAGAAGACGCCATCGTTCAATTAATTCAATTATCCCAAGAAAATAGAATAAATATCAGCCTGGAAGAATTAGTTTTATCTTATCAAAGCCTTGTTTCGTTCATTTTATCTTCTTATAAATGGAAAAATGTTAATCCTGGCGGGAAACTCAAACCCCGTTCCAAGGGGGAGAAACCACACCTGAAAATTAGTAAGATCATTGTTAAAGATTATACTGAGTCTCATACGAAAGAAACGCACCTTATCACTACAAAATGGGAGAACATCGTTAGATTTACCGACATCATATCAAAACAGGCGGTCATCGGCTTGATTCATGTAGGTAGTTTACAAATGGAGAAAGGCTCGGGAAGACTGGCCGCTGAAAAACTATTCAATCATTTGGTTGAGCTGTCAAGACTGGCCGGGTCGAGGTCTTTTAAAATTTCAATGATCAACCTGGAAATACGAAATTTATTGAATCCAGGGCTTGAAGTGGTTCTGGAAAATCTGGTGAATGTCCAAAAACTTTTGATCCATGGCATTTCAGCAGGCGCTTCCATGCTGATAAAAAGTTTTCCACCGAAGGCAAAGTTACGGCACTTGCAAACCCTTGATCTGTCCAAAACGACAATAAAAACGCTAAATCGATTCAGTGAACTGACGAACTTGAAAGAGTTAAGTTTAAGTTATTCCAATATAAAGGATTTAGCTGCCCTTCACCTACCGACAACTATCGTAAAACTTAATCTGGATTATACCCGTATAACTGATATTAAGCCTCTGAGCAAACTGACTGAACTGCGGGAGTTGAGTCTTCGATCGACTGACGTTAAAGATCTTGAACCATTGAACCGGTTGAAGAAATTGCAGCACATCGACATACGCCAGACAGATGTAAAAGACGCTTCATATTTGGCCAGTATTCCAAGTTTGAAAACGCTGTCAGTTCATAGCGATGTGGATATCTCTGCCATAAAGGAGATTTTTGAGATCCGGAAAAGTTCCACAAAATCAAAAATAATGATTAGGGGAAAACGACCCGCCTGCTGAGATGACAGCAAATGCTTCTCATCAATTCAACCGAAACCTGGAGTATCAAGCGATGCTGATTTCTCAGACGCTGAAACGGATTGCAGAACAGATTGATCGAGTCGGTGGAAACCCAATCCTGGTTGGTGGGGCGGTACGGGACCACTTGCTTGGGAACGAGATTAAAGATATCGATATTGAAGTTTTTAATCTCTCCGTCGACCAGCTGACCGGGATATTGAACGAATTCGGACGGACATCAGTCGTCGGAAAAGCCTTTGGCGTTTTGAAGGTCTCTGTCGACGG
>JABGPJ010000159.1 GCA_018645005.1 Deltaproteobacteria bacterium
AGCGGAAAGCTGACAAGGACCAGCTTGAGCGGAAAGCTGACAAGGACCAGCTTGAAGACATCACTGGCCAGATACATGAGATCCTTCGACAGACAAGGGACCACAAATTGAACATTCTTGACCAGCAGAGACGTCTGATGTTCCTTCTCGAAGAAACCCGCAAGAGATTGCCGGAGCCGATTTCCACTGAGCAGATTGAAGCGATGTTATCTGAAGAAGACCAACTTCTCAATGCCATGTATGTGTCTTTTGAAGACGAATTCAGGGGTACAAGGCAAGACATTAAAGAAAGACAACGAGTCTATTTGCCTTACATTAAAGCGGCCGGTGCTGGGCCGAAAGATTCCCCCATTCTTGACGTGGGGTGTGGCCGGGGGGAATGGCTGGAGCTTTTGAAGGCCGAAGGGTTCGAAGCGCGGGGCGTGGATATGAATGGCGTTTTAGTCGAGGAATGTTTGAAAAGGGGCCTCGACGTTATCGAAGCCGATGCAATCAGATTCCTTCGCCAGATTCCGGACCAGACTTTGGGTGCGGTGACGGGCTTTCATATAATTGAACATTTGCCATTCGATTTGATGATAACGCTTATGGATGAATCCATGCGGGTCCTTAAGCCAGGCGGAATGGTAATTTTTGAAACCCCAAACCCGCAGAATATCCTGGTTGGCGCGTGCGATTTTTATCAGGATCCAACGCATATTAAGCCGCTGCATCCTTTTTCGCAGAGATTCCTGCTGGAATATCGTGGTTTTTCAAGATCGGAAATCCTATATTTGAACCCACCGGGAGATCTTTTTCGATTGCCGGAGAATGAGGCCCCGCAATTGGCAGGCCGTTTGAATAACCTCTTCTTTTGTGTAAGAGATTACGCAATTTTGGGGTACAAGGCATGAAGCCGGTTGCACTCGTAACCCCCTGGTTTGGAAGGGAGTTAAAGGGGGGGGCAGAGCAGCACGCCTGGCAAGTGGCTACGCGGCTTGCCGCACGAGGATTTAAGATCGAAGTTTTGACCACTTGCTGTCGATCTTTTCATGACGATTGGGCAACGGATCACCTTCGCTCCGGCCCGAGTTATGAAGAAGGGGTTGAGATAAAGAGATTTCCCGTAAACGGAAGGAACCGTGAAAGATTTGAGCAGGTAAATTCACATATGTTAAGCCTGCACCCACCCGATCTGAGGCCGGGTGCAAGCCCTGTAACCCTGAGTGAATCTACCATCTTTGCAAAAGAAAACATCAATTCGTCTGCCTTATTAAAATACTTAAAAGCTCACAGAAACGATTATCACGCGTTTATCTTTATCCCGTATCTTTATGGCCCATCCCTCAATGGTTTGCCGCTGGTTTTTAAAAGAGCCTTTTTACAGCCTTGTCTTCATGATGAAACATACGCATATCTAACTGAGGTTGAACATATATTCCACAAAGCCAAAGGTTTGTTCTTTCTTTCCAAGGGGGAAGCAGCGTTGGCTTTTAGGCTTTATGGACCGGGGGTTATCAATAAGAGTACCGTTGTTGGGGGAGGCGTTGAAATTGGTGAGAATTGCTCTAGCGAAAAACTAAAAAAAGTAGGCAGTTTTGAAATCAACCGCTGTCCTTTTATACTTTGTCTTGGCCGAAGGGATCCTGGCAAGAATACAGATATGCTGGTTCGGGCCTATGGTTTGTTTAAAAACCGTTATCCGGGGTCTTCCCTTCAACTTGTTCTGGCCGGACCGGGGAATATCTCTTTTGATGGGCATGTAGATGGAATAATGGATTTAGGGTTGGTTGAGGAGAGGGATAAGGAGGTTCTGCTATCAAATTGTCGTTCCCTTTTTCAGCCAAGCACGAATGAAAGTTACTCACGTGTCATAATGGAAGCCTGGCTTGAGAGAAAACCCGTTGTAGTCCATCGGGAATGTCTTGCCACTAAAATGGCAGTTGAAGAAGCCAATGGGGGATGGCTGGCGGAAGAGGAGACCGAGTGGGCTGAAATGTTTTCGTTGGTGGAGAACCTGGATAATGAGGTTTTGAGAGAATATGGGGAATCAGGACACATTTATGCAAAACAATTTGCCACGTGGGACAGCGTCATCGATCGCTATGAAAAGGCCTTATTATCCTTGGGAAATAAAAAAAATAGGCCAAAAAAATCCAAAAAGCTAAAAGAGATCCATCAAATGTTGCCTGATTTGCATTACGGTGATGCCATATCAAATTATGCCATATTTATTAGAGATTATCTCAGAAAGATTGGTTACGCATCTGATATTTTTGTCCTCAGGGCCCCAGAAAAACTTATTAGCCATGAAGCAAAACTAATGGCACCAAATTTGGTAAGCAGGGAAAGCGGGATACTTTACCACCACTCCATTGGATCTGAGCTTACTTCATTTGTGATTGGGCATTCGGGCCCAAAATGCCTAATCTATCATAACATAACGCCGGCAAAATTCTTAAAACCCTATAACCCTGAATTTTCAGATCTATTGGAGAAAGGACGTTCCGAATTAGGAGAATTGGCGCCCATCTTTCCTTTATCTGCAGGCGATTCATTGTATAATATGAGTGAACTTGAGAGGGTGGGCTTCAATAATCCTTGGGTATTACCGATACCGGTTTCCCCTGATAAATGGGATGCACCCCCGGACGCGGAGGTAATGGGGCAATTGCAGGACGGGAAAGCAAATTTGCTTTTTATCGGGCGTGTTGCACCCAATAAGTGCGTGGAACACTTGATAAGTGCTTTTAACAAGTATCTTGAAATGGATCCCAATGCCCGCCTGATAATTGTTGGTGAGATCGTGCCTGATGACCCCTATAACGAACTAATTCTTCATATGATAGAGAAATATTATTTGATGGATCACGTATTGTTTACAGGCAAAGTAAGTGATTCTGAACTGAATGCTTATTTGAGGAGCGCTCATCTTTTGTGGACCATGAGCGAGCATGAGGGTTTCTGTATCCCTTTGATTGAGGCCATGTGGTTTGATGTGCCGGTTCTTGCGTACAAGAGTTCAGCGGTGCCGGAGACCTTAGGGGATGCGAGCATGATGTTTAATGCGAAAGAAGATATGACAAGTGTTGCAGCCTTGGCAAAACTCCTTGTGCGGGACCAGGAGTTGAGGGAAAAAGTCCTGCGGGCCCAGAGAAAAAGACGGGTCGATTTTCTTCCAGAAAAAGTTTTGCCAAAACTGGACGCGCTTATCGCCTTGATGGAAGGTTAACCTGGCTTAATGGGCAAAGTAGCTTTTGTAGTTCAGAGATACGGATTGGAGGTTAACGGTGGCGCCGAATTTCTCTGTAGATGGGTTGCCGAACTGATGAACGACGTCTGGGATGTACAAGTTTTGACAACCTGCGCCCTGGATTATATGACATGGGCCAATCACTATCCTGAAGGTGAAGATCGAATTAATGGTGTTGCCATTCACCGGTTTTCGGTCGACAAACCAAGAGATGTTCTTGAATTTAACAGGCTTTGCGATCATATATTCTGGAACGCGCATACTCATCAAGAAGAAATAGACTGGATGAAGGCACAGGGTCCGAATTGCCCTCGCTTAATCCGTTTTATCAAAACCAATAAAGATCGTTTTGATCTCTTTTTTTTCTTTACCTACTTGTATGGGACCACTTTTTGGGGATTGCCACTGGTTGCAGAAAAGGCCTTTCTCATTCCAACCGCTCATGATGAACCCCCTATTTATCTGTCTATTTTCAAAGATCTATTCAGAAAAACCAAGGGTTTTATTTTCAACACCCCTGAAGAAAAGGATTTTCTGGTAAGGGAATTTGCCATTGATTGTAGATATTCTGATGTTGTTGGTATGGGGGTTGAATTTGATCCGTCATGTTTGAGCAATAATGAATCGGACCACAGGTGTCCCTCGAATTATGTGTTATATGCAGGGAGAATAGATGAATCAAAAGGATGTAGAGAGCTTTTTGGATTTTGGGAAAAATACAAAATAGGTGCAAAAAATGATCTGAGCCTGGTTTTAATCGGCAGATCACAAATTGATATTCCACAGAGAAAGGATGTCGTTCATTTAGGCTTTGTCAGCGATGAAGATAAGTTCAGGGTCATGTCAAAAGCCAAATGCCTGATAATGCCATCACTATTTGAGAGTCTTTCTATTGTCATCATGGAATCCTGGCTAAGTGGAAGACCTGTAATCGTAAACGGCAAATGCGATGTTTTAACCGGGCAATGTAGAAGAAGTAATGGCGGTCTGTGGTATGAAAACTATGACGAATTCGAAGCCTGTCTCAATTTTATTCTTTCCGACGAAAGCATATCCAGACGCATGGCTGAAAAAGGCAGCGAATATACAAGGGACAATTACGACAGTCTTCAAATAAAGAATAAATATTTAAGCCTGTCGTCCAGATTTCTATCAAAAAACAGGGCTGATAAGTGAAAAAGCCAAAAATCGCTTTCGTTGTTCAACGTTTCGGGCTTGATGTGAATGGCGGTGCGGAGACCCTTTGCAGATTAATTGCGGAAAGGATGATTCCGTACTGGGAAATAGATGTTCTGACTTCCAGCGCAAAAGATTATGTGAAGCGCTTTCAAAATGAGTTTCCTCCGGGTGAGGAAATAATTAATGATGTAACCGTTCGTCGATTTGAAATTGATTATCTTAGGAGTGACGATAAAGTTTTTTCCAGACTGGATGAAAAAGTCCTCCGAAGGGAAAGTAACGATCAAGAAGAGGCTTTGTGGCTCAAGGAAATTGGACCATATTCTTCAACGCTTATATCGTATATTCAAGAGTTTCAGGACCAGTATGACCTATTCTTTTTTTTTACATATCTCTATGCGACCACGACGTTAATCCTTCCCATGGTCCAAGAAAAATCCTTCTTAGTGCCCGCTGCCCATGATGAGACGCCTATTCATGCACGATTTTTTGATGATTTTTTTGCTTTGCCAAAAGGTCTTATTTTCAGCACTCAGGAAGAGAAGGCGTTTTTGCGAAAGAAAACCTCAGACCGGATGGCGCCCGCCTTTGTAATTGGGGTTGGTTTGGATCCCCTAGGGTATGTCTCCCCAGATTCATTTAGACAGAAATATCAGATCCATGGGGAATTCATGCTGTATGTCGGCAGAATTCAGACACAAAAAGGATGCGATGAACTGTTTGATTTTTATTTAACATTACCGCTTGATATTAGAACCAAATACCCTCTGGTGTTGATTGGCAAGAGTGCTATGAATATTCCAGAAAATGAACATATTATGCCGGTTGGGTTTGTCAGTGATGAAATGAAATATAACGCAATTGCTGCAGCCGAATTAGTTATTATGCCGTCTCGGTTTGAAAGCCTGAATATGGTAATTCTTGAATCATGGCTATGTGAGACGTCTGTTTTGGTTAACGGAGACTGTGATGTTCTGAGAGAACAGTGTAGGAAAAGCAATGGTGGGCTGTGGTACAATAATTATGAAGAATTTGAAGCATGCCTGAGGCTCATGCTGACCAAAAAGGATTTGTCTGAACGGATGGGAATACACGGGAAAGACTATGTGGAAAAGAACTACAGTTGGGGTGAAATTGAGAGGAGATACTTGAAAATTGTTCAAGAGTCGCTGGAAAAGTAGAACGGATAAACAAGAAAAGAAACCTAATTGGTTGTCCCTGAAAATTAGGGCTCAACGTGGACGAATTCGAATCGTAGCCCCATGAATGCCTTTTTCGTCAGGTCATTGCGGTGGGGTTTGATAATAGTTCTTGTCGCTTCCATTCCCGAGTATCTGCGCTTTCTGAATCTCCAGCGCGATACTGTTGATTTGATTCATGAGGTGCAAAGAATCCTGAGTTGTCTTAGCCAGGGCAAGTGGATTGGGTGGGGGGGACACTTCCCTCTCCTCCAGAAAATTCCAGTACTCCTCCTTGAATTTATGGGACTTCCAGAGCAGACCATTTTGGAATGGCTTGCGATTCTTAGCCTTATTGCCTTTGCTAACCTTGTCGCATGGTCTTGGAAGGACTTGCGGAAAACCTCAAGGAATCTCGCTGTTTTCTTTGTTGCCATCCTGGTTTCAGGTCCTCTACTGTGGTATGCACGATCTTCTTTCGGGGAAATGCTTGCAGCTTTTTTTACGCTCGGGTTTGTCATTAGTTGCCGAGAGAATTCCAATGCATTTAAGATTTTTGTTTTCTTTATTTTGGCTGGGATATCCAAGGACACCGCCTTTCCTTTTCTGTTGATCTTTGGGCTTCTCGCAAGCTCGCTTGATTTAACTGATCCCAGAGAGGTTCGGTTCAGGCGACCTCGGTGGGTCTTGATTGCAATGGGATGTGTAACTACCGCAAGTATTAATATGGGGTTCAACTATCTCAAAGTTGGAAGCGTTTTCAATTTGCCTATGCTGAATCCTCAGCTTATTGTGCAAACATGGAAGGATCAGCTCAGTTTTTTCGTGGGAATATGGTTTTCGCCAAACGGAGGTGTGCTGTTTTTCTGGCCTTCTTTGTGTCTATTGATTTTTCTAGTGGTCAGAGAGGTTACCAAGAATGTCTTTTCAAAGGGGGACGATACAAGGTACAAAGTTAAGGCTTTTCTACCGTTTGGCGTTGTCATGTCAGTTCTCCTGGGTCTGACGTTTGGATTTTCAAAATGGTTCTCCCCCATGGGCTGGGCCTGCTGGGGGCCCCGCCTCTTGCTTCCCTGGTTGCCGGCTGCGGGTTATCTCTTGGTAACGGCGTATTCAAGACAGATTAATGAATGGGCCTCTTATGTGTGTCAAAAAGGACGGAGGTTCTGGACCCTCAGTTTCGCCTGGGTGCTTGTTTCGTTTGGCCAATTTATCATTCTTTTCAGACCCAGTCTCATGGACCCGTTGTTTTTTATACCTGACGATACATGCCCGAAAGTGGCCTATATTACTAAAGACCCTGTTTATTATTATCACTGCGCTAATCACCTACTCTGGACGAAGAATCCGGTTCTTTTGGATGCTTATTCCCCAGGGTTGGGTCCAACAGCTTTCATTTTTTCTATAGCGTGGTGCATTTGCCTTATTTGGTTTTTGGGTTTTGCGAGAAAGGAGAGGTCTCAAGATGAAACTGTCCGTTGTTATTCCCTGTTACAATGAACATGGGACTATAGCAGAAATCATCGAACGTGTGAAAGCAGTCCCACTGAATACCGAGATTATCGTTGTAGACGACTGTTCAACAGACGGGACCCGTGAGATGCTGAGTGGAGATTTGGGAGATCGGGTAGAAAAAGTGATTTTCCATGAGAAAAACATGGGAAAAGGTGCTGCACTAAGCTCAGGGTTTGGAAATGCTACCGGTGACCTTGTAATTGTACAGGACGCTGATCTTGAATATGACCCGGATGAATATCCGAAGTTGATCAAGCCCATTGTTGAAAACAAGGCGGATGTTGTATATGGGTCTCGTTTTGCGGGAGGAGGTTACCGCAGGGTGCTTTTTTTTTGGCACATGGTTGGAAACAAGTTTCTGACTTTATTGTCCAACATGCTGACAAATCTCAACCTAACGGATATGGAAACCTGCTATAAGGTATTCAAGCGAGAGGTGCTGCAAAAAATCAATATAGACGAAAGTCGTTTTGGCTTTGAAGCGGAGATTACCGCAAAGGTGGCCAAAATGGGTTTGAAGATATACGAAGTTGGCATTTCTTATGCCGGAAGAAGCTATGCCGAAGGAAAAAAGATTGGATGGAAAGACGGTATATCCGCTGTCAAGTGTATAATAAAATATAACCTGTTTCGGCGATAAACTGAAAGCTTTCCCAGACTTGGCATGGAAGTAGGTGGTCAACAGAACGCGGCCTATCCAACCTAAGACAAACTAAGGATAACTATGTCGAATACAAGCTCAACGAGAGGGTATGGTATTCTTGAAGGCTTTTTGGCTAAAGAGAGAGCAAAAACTGCTAATAAATTTATACCCCCTATATGCAGATTAGGGAAAATATTAGACCTTGGATGTGGTAAGCATCCCTATTTTCTTATCAATGCGGGTTTTTTCGAAAGTCACGGATTGGACAAGGTTGGTAGGGACAAGAATTATGGTATGGATGGAGGGCATTCTGTATACGTAAAGAATTGGGACTTTGAAAATAATCTATCGATACCACATTCCGATAACTTTTTTGATGCTGTTACAATGCTGGCGGTAATTGAACATGTTGAGACAGATAATTTACCAAGGTTATTAAAGGAGATTTATAGAATTCTAAAGCCTGGCGGCATTTATGTCATAACTACGCCAGCAAATTGGACAGATTTTTTGCTGAAAACAATGGCAAGGATAAGACTTCTAAGTCCAGATGAGATTAGTGATCATAAAGATGTTTATACTCACAAGAAGTTAGGTGCCTTACTTGAGAAGGCGGGTTTCTTAAGGGAAAATATATGTTTGGGGCATTTTGAAATCTTCATGAATCTTTGGGTTACGGCAACTAAATAATATAATTCCATGAGGATAGTTCATGAAGAAACTTTCCTATTACCTGCTATATCATAGGTTTTCAGTATTTTTCTTGACAGCAGCCGTTGTCATGCTTGTTATCGCAAATGAGCAATTGATTAAGATATCCCCGAGCTTGGAGAAAACAGCTATGGGTATGATCTCAAGAATAGCGGCTAAGAATTACGGGCTTTTGAATGGGGGAAGGGATCCGATTCTGCATGCCTGGTTTGGTAACGGAACTATCGGAGCAGATGCCATTTCAGAAGTTGTCTCTCTCAAGGAGGATTTTACAGTTGAAGTTATCGCAAAACCTGACAAAAAACAAGGAACTAATGCGCATATCATAGGAAACCATCCCGGATATAAATATTTTGAAGGGTTTGCAATGCAGCAGGATGGTGACAACCAGAACGTTTATACTTTCGGATTTGGAAATGGTAAGCAATGGTTGCCACCAGTCCGGTTTCGTTTGACCGCAGAAGAATGGAATTATCTGGCAATTGTGGTGAAAAACAACCAAATAGAGGTTTATAAAAATGGCTTTTTGGTGACCTCCGGGGATGCAGGAGATTCTATCAAGAATAGTGAAATGCCCATTTTGCTTGGCAATGGGGTAAGTCATGATCGTCCGTTCAATGGGAATATCTATGAAGTCAAGATTTTGAATCACACCCTTTCGAAAAATGATATCCGACGAAACTGGAAGCGTATTAAAGAAAAAATGAATATAGACTCAAAACTGGCGGCGAAAAAATCCGGGCTTTTGAAAGGGGAAAGAGATCCGGTTCTGCATGCCTGGTTTGGTAAAGGGGTCATCGGAGCAGATATTATTTCAGAAGTCCATGATCTTAAGAGAGATTTTACGGTCGAAGTTATCGTAAAACCTGGCAAAAAACAGGGCATCCGTGCGCATATTATTGGAAACCATCCAGGCTATAGAAATTTTGAAGGATTTGCATTACAGCAGGATGGTGATAAGCAGAACGTTTATACTTTCGGATTTGGAAACGGTAAGCAATGGTTGCCATCTGTCCGGTTTCGGTTGACTGCCGAAGAATGGAACTATCTGGCGATTGTAGTGAAAAACAACCAGATCCGGGTTTATAAAAACGGCCTTTTGCTAACCTCCGGGGACGCAGGAGATTCGATTAAGAATAGTGAAATGCCTATTTGGGTTGGCAATTGGGTAAATCATGACCGTCCATTTAAAGGGAACATCTTTGAAGTCAGGATTTTGAATTATGCCCTTTCGGAAAATGATATGCGCTTAAACTGGAAGCGCATTAAAGAAAAATTGATGTAGCTGCTCCGATGGTTTTTGCTGGTTGTAAGGGCCTCGGCAAAAAATAAATAAACAATTATTCGTTAAAACAGAGAATGTCAACGAACCAGTTCTCCAGCCCTTGAAGCCGGCTTAACATTCTCTCATATGTTTTCATCGCGCTCTTTGATAATTTGACGCCAGTTTTATATATTTTGTCGACTATCTTAACGACAGGATTCTTGCCTTTCCATTTCATTGTTTTTGCTAATCCAATGGTCTTATTGACACTGCCTAAGATTTCTCCACGCCAATGATTTTCCAGTACTCCCCACA
>JABGPJ010000165.1 GCA_018645005.1 Deltaproteobacteria bacterium
ACTAGCTCGGTTGTTTTGATGGTAGTCATCTGTTTTTTCTTCTATCCTCTGATTCGCCGAGATGCCAACGCGCGTTTCTGGGCATCAGGATTGGTCCTGGCCATGATTCCGATGTGTGCCAGCCTTCCTGATGATCGTTTGCTGATTTTCGTTGGTATAGGGGGTTTCGGTCTGCTCGCTCAATTTTTACGCGGCATCTCCACCAGGGCAGATTGGTTGCCGCGTCTGTTATTCTGGGAAATTTCAGCCACGGTACTTTATGTAGTGCTGTTTTCGATTCACCTGGTGATTTCTCCTCTCTCCTTGCCCGCAGCACCTTCAAGAATCACGGATTTCACCGATACCTATATGAAACATCCAGCACTCAATTTACCTGTAGGTGCTGAAATCAGCGCACAAACCCTGGTTCTGGTTAATCCGCCCGGCGCTTTAATGGCTGCTTATCTCGTGCAGAGCAGAATGGCCGAAGGGCTTCCACTCCCTGAGCGTACCTGGGTTCTCGCTTCCGGTTCGGATTGGATGGAGGTTTACAGAAAAGATGAGCAGACACTGGAGATCCAACTACACAACGGATTTATTTTCGCAGAAATGGATAAACTCTATCGCAGCCCCACACTACCCATGGAAATCGGGCAGCAGGTTGAACTGTCCGGAATGACTGTTACCGTGATGTCGTTGACAGAAGAGGGTCGCCCGCTCAAAGTATCTTTTCGTTTTTTTAATCCTCTAGAGCATTCATCTTTGAATTTTTTAGAATGGGGAATAGATAGCTATGTTCCCTTTGCAATGCCGGAAATAGGTGCAACCAGATTCCTTACGGCGGCACAACTCTCATTTTGACTTTGCAGGATTAACAGCGGAAATGAGGTTTTTTCAATGAGATTCCATCTTCCCAACTGAAACTATATATGAACTTTAAATTAAATGATGAATTGCCCGTTCACCGGGTCATCGCCGAGAATTACGCCCTTCACTCTTCAAACAAGATTCATAGTCCTGAGGTCGCCCGGAAACTGGGATTTACGGGAGGTCTGGTTCCGGGGGTTGGGATTTATACTTATATGATCCATCCATTGATTACGTATCTAGGGACCGATTGGTTGAAACAAGGGTTTGTAAAAGCTAAATTCCTGAAACCGGTTTATGAAGCCGAACAGATTATGGTACGGAGTAAAATCACATCTCTGGACCCCTTGAATGTTAAAATAGAAATTACCAATGCGGAAGGTGTTTTATGCGCAGTGGGAACCGCCGACCTGCGGGAATCACCTGCGGAACCCAAAATAGCGGATTACCCGCCGCATCCGGTACCTAAGCCCGGCAACCGTTTTCCGGCACGGTCTGATGCTTCGAGTATAGGGGCTCAGTTGGGATCGATACCAGTCGCATATCATCTGGATGATACTGAGGCCTATTTTTTCGAGAAACACAGGGATCTGATGATGGAGTTGTTAACCCCTGAAGCCATGCACCACCCAGCACTTCTGCTGCACCTAGCCAACCTCATGACGAAGAACAGTATTAACCTGGGTCCGTGGATTCATACGGGCAGTGAAGTACAGCATTACAATCTCCCGACCATGAATACCAACATGCAGTTGAATGGCAAAATCTTAGATGCTTATGAACGGCGGGGACATGATTATGTGGTACTGGATCTGGCTGTTTTTACCGACACCGCCCTGCCCATTGCCAGGATCAAACATACAGCCATTATCAAACCTAAGGGGGTATAATTTCAATCAGTTATTAAATGCCATTCCTGATTGAAAATACCACAAAATCCCGATACGTTTTTCACTTCAAACAAATTATTAAACGGAGTGCACCAAAAAATGTATCAAATCCTAATCCGACTGCTTTCATTTCTCTTTGTCATCACCCTGGCAATTTTCAAATCCAAGGATAATTTAGTGCTGGAGAATTTAGCACTCAGGCAACAACTACCGGCTTATCACACCAAAAAGAAGAAGCCCCGATTAGCTGAGTATTTTCTAAGAAATAAAGCGGTGCTGGCACTTGGAATTATCTGTTTGGGAATCAAACACAGGATATTTTCTTGTTAGGATGCAATTTTGACGAGTCACAAGCATACCAAAACGGGGACTGAAAGAGAATTTACTTTTTTCACCTCATGACCAAACAGCAAATTGACATTGCCAGCAAAATGATTTATATTTGGTTAAATTACGGCGTAAAACAACCGGCAATAATGCATTTTTTGTATCCCCTATGTTTCAAATTTAATACTTATTCTCATGTCGGATTCATACATCCATCGGTTATCAAGCCGCAAAATTGAAGAATCTCCGAAGAGTGTATTGCTGCTTGGTCCAAGGCAGACAGGCAAATCGACCTTGATCAAAATCCTCAAACCGGAATTGACCATCAATCTGGCAGATGAAGGTGAATTTCTTTTATTTACTCAGAATCCAGACGAGCTTAAACAGAGACTGGCAAGTACTCAGTATAAAACAGTTTTTATCGACGAGGTTCAGCGGCTTCCGGGACTACTCAATACAGTGCAAAGTATCCTGGATGATCAAGACAATATGATCAAATTCTACCTGACTGGCTCCAGTGCTAGAAAACTTAAGCGGGGTAAAGCGAACTTGTTACCAGGCAGGGTTTTCAATTATCAGCTGGGTCCGCTGGTTACATCTGAGCTCAACTATAGAATTGACACCGAAAAAGCATTGTCCACCGGAACCATGCCCGGAGTATATTCTGAGAATAATCCCAAATTCCGATATAAAACATTGCGATCCTATGCATCCACCTATCTTAAAGAAGAGATTCAAGCGGAGGCCTTAGCCAGGAATCTGGAAGGTTTTTCAAGATTCCTTTACTTTGCAGCGATATATTCCGGACATTTTCTTGATATATCCAAACTTGCCTCCGAAGCTCAAGTTCCACGGCAATCTGCGGTTCGATATTTTGAAATCCTCGAAGATACCCTGATTGTAAATCGTTCTCCCAGCTATTTAAAAGCTAATAAAAAACGACTGGTGAAACATCCCAAATACTATTTTTTTGATACTGGGGTATTGAATGGGTTGCTTTCCAATTTTAATGTGTCACCTGACCGGGCAGGACTACATTTTGAGCACTTGATCTTTAATCAGATTCTAAGCAGTGCGTATGCTAAAGACGTGGATATCCAGATTTCGACATTCAGAACACCAGACGGAGCTGAAGTGGACTTTATTGTTGAAATAGAGGGGGTTCTTTTTGCAATAGAAGTGAAACACAGCAAAAACATCGGACCTTCAGACTTAAAAGGTTTAAGTAATTTCACAAAATCCAGTTTAATAAAGTGCAATCCAATGATTTTTTACACAGGCAATATAGAAAGGAAAATCGAAAACATCTTCGTATTACCCTGGCAAAAAGGAATGCGGGAAATTGGTTTATAAGTGAACTGTCTCTCGTCAAAATTACATCATTTTATAATTTCAATCAGTTATTAAATGCCATTCCTGATTGAAAATACCACAAAATCCCGATACGTTTTTCACTTCAATCAAATTATTAAACGGAGTGCACCAAAAAATGTATCAAATCCTAATCCGACTACTTTCATTTCTCCTTGTCATCACCCTGGCAATTTTCAAATCCAAGGATAATTTAGTGTTGGAGAATCTAGCACTAAGGCAATTTTGAACAGGGCCGATGGCTTTTTGACTGATTTTCAGGTTCAGATCTACTGTTAATGCGGGAATAGGGCGGAAATAATATTTTGGCCATTCAAAATTTTACTTTTTTCACTCCACGGGAAAAGTTTCTCCTTGATAAACGCCAAAAGAGGATGTTATGTTTTCCAGAGTTATTTGATTTATTACATTGTGTATTTCCAGTCTTTTTAATAACATCACATAGTAAAATTCCAGAGGTTTATTATGTTTCCCAGAACCTTAGCCAACCGTATCCTTTCCCGATTCAGTTCCCATGAAATCGTATTTTTGTTGGGGACAAGACAAACTGGAAAAACAACTCTTTCCCATCTTCTAGCCGAAAGCTCCAGCTATTCCGAAAATGTTGTCCGGTTTTTTGATTTCGAAGACAAACAATTCCGGCAACTTTTTAATACTGCAACACTGGCAAGTTTGAAACAAATCCTGCGCCTTGAAGGCATCAATGCAGACCAATCATACTTGCTGGTTTTTGATGAGATTCAGCTTTTAGACGATCCATCTAATTTATTAAAATTATTGCATGATCACTTTCCCAACTTAAAAATTATCGCAACCGGGAGTTCCTCCCTGCAGATAAAAACCAAGTTCTCTGATTCATTGGCAGGACGCAAACACGTCTATCTGATCGAACCTTTGAATTTTGATGAGTTTTTGGTCTTTCGTGGTGAAGATCGTTTGGCAAAACTTCGGGAGATGAATCGGGAAAGGTTGCCAATAGAAGCACTACATCCAATCGTTGCTGCGGGGCATGATCACTTCTTAAGCCTATTTGAGGAATACCTGATCTTTGGGGGATACCCTGAGGTTGTATTGATTGAAGAAAAACAAGAGAAACTACAGAAGCTAGAATCTATTGCCGGTTCTTATATCCAAAAAGACATTCGCGAAGTGGCAAACATCGAAAATATCACTGCATATAATAATCTGCTAAAGTATCTGGCTATCAATGCTGGAGCACAATTTAATCTATCCTCGGCTAGAGAAACCATTGGTATTTCCGCCAATACTCTGTCCAAATATCTAAACCTGTTAGAGGAAACCTTCATTATCCAAGAATTACCACCATTTTTTACGAATCGAAATAAAGAGATTAGTAAAAGTAAGAAATTCTATTTCAAAGACTCAGGACTCAATAATTTTTTTCTGCAAAATTTTAACCCTCTTGACCTTCGGCGGGATGCAGGAACCTTATATGAAACATATGTTTTCAACACAATGCTACAGGAGCGGAATGTTGTCAGTAGCCTTTATTTCTATCGAACTCAATCAAAAAGCGAGATTGACTTCGTTAGAGTGCAAAACGACAAGTACCATCTATTGGAAGTCAAGTCGGGGAAGTATCGTAAACTACCGAGAGCGATGGTGGAATTTGAGAAGAAGTATAAAGGGCAATTATCAATAGCCAGCAAACAAATTATTAATCAATCTGTCTATTTAGAAAAAGACAGCACGATTATTTTGCCCGCTTATCTTTTGTAAGAGATGACGTTTTATTAGATCGATGCGCTTCGGTATCAGCCGCCGACGGCGTAAAAAGTGTTGGTGTGGCTTTCAGCCCCTTTTTCCGGCTTATTCTGAATGGCTCTCCAGATAGCCTCTCTGGGGCCCAGTTCTCTGACGCTGTATCCGATATCGCTGAAGAGGCAGGGCTTGACCATCCCGTTGCTGGTCAGTCGCAGTCGGTTACACTTCGAACACACACCACCGTCACCGCCAGATACCGCCCAGAACTCTCCTTTTGTGAGATCCATACGCGAGATATAGCGGATCTCAAAACCATTTTTTTCGGCATAGGCTTTCACCATCATCACATCCGGCTCTTTTTTACCGTGAGACACGACTGTGTTGATCTTGATCGGGCTGAAACCGGTTTCTTTTGCTACTGCCAGCCCTCGCAGGACATTTGAAACATCTCCACCCCGGGTGATTTCCCGATAGCGATCCGGATCCAGAGTATCGAGGCTGACATTGATGCGTTGGATGCCGGCCTCTTTCAGTGGTTTGGCAAATTTATCCAGGGCAACACCATTGGTGGACATGGACAGATCATTGATCCCCTCGATTTTCGAAACCTCCTGCACGAGGGAGATAAACCCTTTGCGAACGAGGGGTTCACCACCAGTAAAACGGACCTTGTTAACTCCCATCTCAACAGCGATACGAGTAAACTCGACGATCTCCTCCAGTGTGAGCAGGTCCTTATGCTCAAGTAATTTTACGCCCTCTGCCGGCATGCAATACTGGCAGCGGAGGTTGCATTTGTCGGTGACTGAAATCCTGAGGTAATGAATCGTGCGATCAAATGGGTCTTTCATATGAACGGTCATGCCTCTGAGGCACTGTGATGGATCGTAATTGACAAAGAACTCCCCCGGGAAAAGTCAGGGGGTGTATGATGATGCAAGGGCCTATGCCCTGGCCCGTGTTTACCGTAAACTGATTTAAATATCATAAACCATGTCTGTTGCAGTTGTCACCTGTGAATTGATTGCAGGGCAGTCGGAACCTGGCCGGAAAGACTCCAGGGCCCTTTTGCGGATTTACCAGCCGGATTGTTTGCCAGTCATCTGCTCAATCTCAAGTTTATAAACGGCAATTCCTTTGATTGATTTCTCAGGTATTTCGAAGTGCCGGTCGGAATATTGAGCCATGATAAAATCAAGTACCTTTTTTTTCTCCTGGGGAGATTCAATCATCGAGACCTTCCCAAATCCTACGACACTTTGAAATTTCATGCTCCAGTCGCAGGCTTCTTCGGCCTCTATCAGCTCAAGGCGGGTATCAAATTCAAATGCTGCATGCTTATTTTTCTGCAGGAGACTTAGTTTCTTCCCTTTCATGGCACCGTGGAAGTATAAGACATCATCTTTGTATCCAAAGTTCAGGGGCACGATATAAGGGTAATCGCCGTCAATGATGGCCAGGCGACAGACCAGGCAGGCCCTGATGACCGCTTCAATATCTTTTTTGTCAGCAATCTCTTTCTCTTTTCTTCTCATGGCAGTTACAAGTGATGTTTCAGTATTTGGATTTAATAGAGTGAAAAATCTTCAATTCCCAGAGCGGTCAGTTCCTTTTCGATAAACGCTTCCCAACCACGGTTAGCTCTTGGGTTCGCGGGGCTGGGGTGGGTGATTTTACCGATCGTGAGGCCGTTTTTTTCCTTGAGGCAAACCTGCGCGCGCTTTTCTGCAAAGGCACCGACACCAACCAGGTAGCTGGGGCTGAAATAATCGACCAGATCGATCAAAGCCCTGTCACAGGCCTCAAAAAGTGGCTCTCGTTCGGCTTTTGGCAGTTTATCCGGGGTGCGATTACGCCCCCCCTCTTCGATGAAGATCAACGGGCAGTAATTGGCGACAAAATAGCGGTCGAAAAAGGTTTCCGGGTTTATAAAACGGCTCTTCGCCCAGCCCCAAAGCCGTCTGCCGCTGACTTCACTCTTTTTGCAGTCAAACCCCTCCACCGGTCTTTTAGGGTGTGTCCGTGGCGGTTGCTGCACGGCCTCCTCGATCTTTAACCACTCTCGGGTTACAGTGATTTCGCCAAAAGGAACCCCGGTTTGTGCCATCCCGAAAGGGCCCGGATTCATTCCCAGCAACAGCACTTCTCTGGGACTTGTGCCATACAGTCTCAGATATGTCTCATGGGGCTTTTTGGCGTACTCCAGGGGATTGTAGACATAAGCCACAGGTAATGAGAAGGTCATCGACCGAATCTCCCGGTTCAACCTGTTGAAGATGCTGGATAGTGTCATGTTTCAGGGCGGTTAATTGTTCAGTGACCAGTCATAATACTGGCGTAGAGGTCTAAAAAAGCATCCACGTCTACATCGATACAGACATCGGACTTGGGAATCCCATCCCATGCCGTTTGCTGATAAGGTTTCCGGCTGCGGTTCATGATCGTCAGCCCCGCCGTAATCCCTTCGGTGCAGACCCGAATGGTACCTGACTCGATAGTGAAGATGTCTGGTTTGATCAGGTAGGCGATCGTTGAGGGATCATGGGTGTAAAGACCGTCAGTACCTGTTGAGCGGTGAAATTCCAGATAGAATTGGCTGATTTTGGTGATAAAGTTTCCAATGTTCGTGCCCGATTGATGAACGCGTTTCAAATACATTTCATCCATGATGATCTGGTGGGTGACGTCCAGGCCCACCATGGTAACTGGCCAATCAGCGGTGAAGATTCTGTCTGCAGCAAGGGGGTCGCTCAGCATATTGGCCTCCGCCGCCGGATTGACATTTCCGTTGACAGTGGCTGCTCCCCCCATCAGCACGACTCCTTTGACTTTGGATGCGATTTCAGGCGCTTTTTCCAGGGCCCTGGCAATGTTCGTGAGGGGCCCAATGGGAACCAGAGTGATCTCACCGGGATTCTGCAAAACCTGCTCGATGATAAAATCTACCGCATCTGTTTCCAGGGCTTTTGTCTGGGGTGTGTTCAGAGTAATATCTCCGAGCCCGTTTTTACCATGTACCCAATCCGGGTAGCGATCATTTTTGCGGTTCAGGGGATGGTCACTGCCGGCGGCGACAGGAATATTCCCCCCCATCAGGTCTGACAGATAGCACGCGTTGATTGTTGCCTGTTCAACGGAGACGTTTCCAAAAACGGTGGTCAAACCCACCAGCTCAATATCCGCAGCGAAATGGGCAAACAGAATCGCCATGGCATCGTCTATTCCCGGATCAGTATCGATAATGATTTTTTTTTTCATTCTTTCCCTAACAGTAATCTCTGGTGCTATTTAAAAAGACTGGTGATGTTACAGACTATCGTAGTGAAATGCTTGGGGCTTGTGATAGCTCCCATCATTTTAGCGATAAATGGACAATAATAAAAACGGGGCATCTCTTTTGGATGCCTCCAGGACTTCCTGGTCACTCATCCATCAAAAATCGGGGATTTTTGTATGCAGGCCTTGGATATTGGTAAAATCCGCTGCCTGTTTTTGCTCCCAGCTCTCCTCTTTCGATGAAAGGACGAAGAAAAGCGGCGATTTTGTCAAACTGCGCGTCACTGATCCTTGATTTATGAGCCTGCTCCTCAATGATGTCCCTGACAACGTTTAATCCAACAATGTCCATTTGACCAAACGGACCACTCGGCGTGTTTTGCACCATCATCCAGGTTCTATCGACATCTTCCAGATCAGCATGCCCGTCGATGACCAGCATCAAGCCGGTTGTCAAAAATGAGATAAACATCGAATTTCCCAGGTAGCCGTCCTTTTCCTTTTTCAGCAGCATCGGTCTCATTGCCAGGCTTCTGATAAACGCTGACAGGGTCTGAAGGGTCTCTGCCGAGGTTCGAGACCCTCCCACAAGATCAACAAAGGGGATCATACCATTAAAATGCAGGGCAGCGAAGTGCTCACCCCGTTTCACGGCACCTTCCAGCTCAGAAACCAGCAGGGAAGATGTATTGGTCGTCAGCAGGGTTTTTGGTGGACAAATTCCATCAAACTGGGTGTGAACCCTTCGTTTCAGTTCCAGGTTTTCATTAACGGACTCATTTAAGAGATCGGCTGACTCAACTGCCATCTCAAGATCAGATGTGATGCTGATTCTGGAAAGCGCTTGCTCAAAGGTGTTTAGATCGAAATAGCCCTGTTTGATCATGGTTGCGCCCATTGCCTGCTGGCGCATGGAGGCCTGGTTGAGTGTCTCTTCTGAAATATCATAGAGCACCGATTTGTAGCCATGAGCAGAGCAGATAAGAGAATTGATGCAGCCCTGGGTGCCTGCACCGACAAAACATATTTTTTGAATTTCAGGTATCATGTGGCGTTCATTTCTTTAGAGGTGGTCATTCGATTTACAACTACTGGTATCTTGTCCCGCAGTGCTTTACTGATGAAAGAACAAACAAAGCTTCAGATATGGAGCCTGGATCAGGCAGATGACATTGAATCCGGCTTGTTCCTGTTCGAGTATCTGTGGCCACACTGTGGTCACAGATACCTGTTTAAATTCGGCTCTAACTTTGAATGTGTTGCTGGAAAATTTAACACTATCTAAATTTGTACATTGTTCAGGCATATTTGGCCATCTAAACTTCAGCCGCCTGGAAGTCAGCCCTTTTTTACCGGAGTTGAACCGTTTCGCAGTAGAGGCCCACTTTCTGATATAATCCAGCAATTTCCGGTTAGGTTTTTGCAAAACAAAAGCAGAATGATAAATCCCGTCTCTGCGCATAAGGATTTAAAGATTTTCTAAGTTTGCTT
>JABGPJ010000162.1 GCA_018645005.1 Deltaproteobacteria bacterium
TGTCTGCAAAATGTCCAGTCTTTATGGGACTTTTGCGGACAGATTATGCCAAGTTCTTTTTGTACGATCCCTGATTGTAAAATACGGATTGTTTTCTCTCTTTATACGCAATACACTGAAATAACAATATACAATCAGCCCCACTTTGATATCCTATACGTTCAGCAATGCAAGGAATAATTAACACACTTATATATCTTTCAGACGATCTATCAACCTCATTTTTCTGTGCTTGAACAGATAATAAACTCCTGCATAACAGGAGAACTTGAGCTTGTCATTTAATAAAAAAGGCGAGCAGGAGCATATACGATGGGTAAAGTCGGAGTATATTTAATAAAATGGTTCATTATTCTATCGGTATTCCTGATGATAGTTTCGCAGTTTGTCATTACACCGGTAGTTGCAGATGATAAAAAACGCACCAATTCTCTCGGTATGGAATTTGTTCTCATACCCGCTGGATCTTTTTTGATGGGAAGTCCAACGAATGAAGCTCATAGACATAAGAAAGAAAGTCAACATGAGGTCATTATCAGCAGACCCTATTATCTCCAAACAACGGAAGTCACCCTGAAACAGTGGTGGACCATCATGGGAAAAAAGTACTTTGGTCGCAGAAAGGGCACAAACGACATGCCGGTGACCAAAGTTTCCTGGCATGACATACAGAAATTCATAAGCAAGTTAAACAGGTTAAATGAAGGTATGTATCGTTTACCTACTGAAGCTGAATGGGAATATGCTGCCAGAGCAGGCAGTACGACCGCTTACTATTGGGGAAACTCTATCGATTGTCATGTAGCCATGTTTGGCAACAATTCCCTCGAGGTTGATACCTGTGTCTCTTTTATAGAAAGAAAAGGCCTGGCTCCAGACCAGCCGGCTCAGGTCAAAAGTTATGCCCCGAACAGGTGGGGTTTATATGACATGCATGGAAATGTCTGGGAATGGTGTCAGGATGATTACGTAGAAGACCTCGGCGTTAATACGATAACGGATCCCCTGTTGAAGGCAGACGGAAGGCATAAAGTTCGAAAGGGTGGAAGTTGGTTTAAATACGGTTACGCAAGCCGATCTGCCAATCGCGCTTTTGCTCATACAGCAAGCCGATTCAAGACAACCGGTTTCAGACTGGTCTTAATCGATCAACAATAGGATGGTGCATGTTTAAAAGGCTGAGTAGATTTTTCAAAGTATACGATGATGAGATCAACATTTTTCTCTGGTCGGTTCTACTACTTTTTTTAATCCGCTGTGCCTGCATTATTTTTAATAACTATGCTGAAACAACCTTTTTAAAGCGATACGGCGTTGAGTATCTGCCCATAATCTACGTCATCAACTCCGTGTCAACCTTTTTAATCATGAGCCTGCTGGTAGGCGTCATAAAGAAACAGCCGGGTACCCGCCTCTTAAGTTTTCTGCTCCTTATTTTCGGCGCGACAGTTGGTGGTTTGCGATTTATCATCCAGCTTGATATCGATTTATTGTACCCAATCCTGCTCATCTTCAATACCCAGTTTGAAATGCTACTGGTTCTTGTCTTCTGGAACCTGGGCAACGATTTGTTTAATGCACGACAGTCCAAACGAATTTTCCCGTTGATTACCATTGGCGGAGTGATCGGAAGGATTATCGGCAGTTTTGGAACACCGTTTCTGATTAAGATTGTCTCTCTTGATAATCTCATGTTTGTCTATTGCGGTTTTGCAGTGGCAGGCGCCATTATTGCGATGCGGATGTTTTATCTGTTTCCAACCCTGTTAATGTCGTCAAAAAAGGAAAAAAAAGCTGCGGCAAAGACATCTCAAAAAGAGGAATTCAAGAAAATATTAGGGTTTGTGAAGGAGTCAACCCTCTTGAAAGTCTTTATTTTTATCACAATACTGCCAAATGTTGTCATTCCCATACTGAATTACCAGTTCAATTATGCGATCAACGAAGTCTTCGCTTCAGAAGGTGGCATGATTGAGTTTTTCAGCTATTTCAGAGGGATTACAAATATTATCAGCTTAATCATTCTCTTATTTGTTGGAAGAATATACAGCAGATGGGGATTGCCGATCGTTTTGTTATTTCATCCAATGAACTACATGCTGGTGTTTGCCGTTTTCTTGTTCCGACTGGATCTCTTCGCCGCAATGTACGCCCGGTTGTCCACTAATATTATCAGAACCACTATGAACGCTCCGGTAGTCACAATTCTGATGGGACTGTTTCCGGCCGCTCAACGAAACATTGTCCGCCCATTTTTAAGAGGGACTGTCGTGAGGGTCGGAACGTTGTCGGGTTCTGCGATTATTTTATTGACTCAAAACGTTATCCACCCGAGTTACCTCTCTATCATTGCAATGATTTGTGTCAGCGGTTGGCTGGCCACTATTTTTTTCCTGAAAAAGGGTTACTCAAAAATTCTTCTGCAGCTCATATCCAAAAGTATGATCGATCTCAAAACCATGGAAGAACAGGATATTGGCCATGTTTTTAAAGATAAGGCAGCTCAATCCCATTTAGAACAACAGTTCAAGTCCGCGCGTGGTGTCGATGTGATTTGGTATGCCAAGCAGCTGAAAATTCAGAAATTTAAAAACCTTGACCAGAGTATACTGTCCGTATTGGAACATCACGACAATCTATTGAAGATCGAGTTAATGAAATATTTGTCGCCTGCGGCCCATGAAGAAGTTCTGGCTATATCCAGAGAGATCGCTGACTACCAGGATGAAGAGTTGATGGTAGCCCTGTTAAAGTCAATAAATCGCTTTCCTCCAGAGGTTACACGTTCTTTCCTGGAAACAGTTTATAACGATGCGGATAGTACAGTTATCAAAGCTTACGCTGTTGTGGGTCTTTATCACGGAGCACCTGGTACATATCGAATCATCATTAATGAATGGATTCGGTCCGATAATTTAATTGAAAAGGAAGCCGGGATCATAACGGTAGGTGAGTCTGGCGACACTTCCTATATACCTGTATTAGAAGCTGAACTGCGCCACGACCAGCCCGATGTGATAAAGACTGAACTTCTAATCGGACTATTCCGGCTGGGCGCCATGGGACTCAATCAGAAAATTATCCAGTTTCTTTCCTACACAGAAGCATCCATTCGTCACGCTGCTCTCAACCTCTATGAAATTATTGAGGATGAGGATATGGACCGAATCATATTAATGCTGAATGACAGTGTAGACCAAATTCGAAAAGCGGCCTCTGATAAGCTGCTGAACGCACCTTATCAAAATCCACTTCGATTGATCAAAGCCCTTGTTCTACCAGGAAGAAAAATCAGGGAAGGCGTTTTCGAACTTCTTGAAAACCTCAACATTAAAGAACTGGATATGTTTCGATACGCCCAGGCGGAAATTGAGACCGGTTATCTTGATCTGATAGAAAGGCAAAGTATCAAAAACCTACCGGCCAGTTCTGAAAGAGATTTGTTGCAGGATCATTTAAAAGAAAAAATGCTGTCGCGTTTGGAGAATGTGCTGCGGGCTCTCAGCGCTCAGGATCCCACCGGAAGAATGAGGATTGTATGCCATGGTGTATTTTCACAGGACGCCAGACAGCGTTCAAATAGTCTGGAAGCACTTGAAGAAGTGCTGGACACCTCCTTATCTAAAATTATGATTCCGTTATTGGAAATCCATTCCACATCCGAGACTATAAAAATAGGAAGAAAAAAATTCAACCTGCCATCGATAGGTAATAATCATACCGCAGTCTATAATCATCTATTAAAGAAACGGGATTGGGTCGTTGTGATTTTGACTCTAGCAATAGCGAAAAAAGAGGATACGAAACATCTAATTGGAAAACAGATCTCACAGTTGGCCGAATCAGAGAATCTTCAAATACAAAAAATGGCCATTTCAGCTCTGACGGAATAGTGAGATTGACCAGCAAAGGCAAAATTTTATCCACCGGATGAATATGTGAATTTAATACAATTGGAAACAGATGGATTCTGAATTTTCGATACCTGACAAAATCTTACACTTGAAAAGTATTCCAATATTTCAAGATTTAGCTGTCAGAGAGTTGGCGGCTGTGGCCACTGTGACAGAAGAGGTCAATGTTGAAAGTGGACAAACGGTCATTAAGGAAGGTGAAGCGGGCAATGTCATGTATCTGATCCTGGAAGGCGAAGTCATCGTGCTGAAGGCTCAACAGGATAATACTGATCATGAAATTGAATTGGCCCATATAAAAGCGGGAGACTATTTTGGAGAAATGTCACTTTTCGAAGATGCTCCCCGTTCAGCCACCATACGAACAGTAAAGGACTCCCGCTTTATGGTACTACAGAAAAATGAATTCTCAGAAATCATCAGGGAATACCCACAAATCACGATGCATATATGCAGAGCCTTCTGTCAACGGATTCGTGAATTACATGTCAAGATCGACAGTTATGAAAAATGATGATTTGAGTTATTTTTTTCAAGTCCCACAAGAGGTTCCTCCGGATTATCTGGATGAAATTTGCAAGCTGGTTGAAGCAGGTGGATCCGTCAAATCCAAGTGGGTCAGATACAACCTGGAAAGAGCTTTTCTATTGACGTATGTTCTCGATCAGAGTCAGATTATTGCATGTTCCAGCTTGAAATACCCCCGCCCCGAATACATCCAGTCCGTCAAGGATCAATGTGGTCTAGATCTGACCAATTTCCTTGAACGCGGTTACACTTCGGTCATACCAGAGTACAGAGGTCTGGGAATCGCATCAAAACTACTGGCTGGTCTAACCACCAGAATCGGTGAAAAAAAATTGTACTCCGTTATCGGCGAGGACAATATTGGGGGGCAGAAAATCGCATTAAATAACAATACTAAGTGTGTCGCGGTCTATTCAAGCAAACTTTCCGGGAAAAAAATCGGTATCTGGATCCCGGAGTGGATGATTGAAACAGAACGAGATCCCCACTGAGAATAGATGACAATTGGAATCATTACGGTTCGAGATGACGCGTATCATCCGAATAGACGTCTCAAAGAAACCGCCAGAGAAAAGGGATGCTCCCTTTATTGGATCAATCCCTACCATTTCCGATCAGAAATAGTTGACGGAAAACTACTCATAAATGGATTGAAGGCTCAGGAATTACCAGATGTCGTTATTCCCAGGCAAGGCGCCTTGATCGGCGACTCCAGCTTAACCCTGATCAACCAGATACAGACTCTGGGAATTCCGCTGGTTAATGGACTTGCTTCCATTCTTCTCTCCCGCAATCAATTCTTATCACTGCAGGCATTGGCGGCAGCTGACATCCCGGTACTGAACACTGTTTTTATCAATCGCTTGGAAAGTGTGCAACCGGCCGTAGAAAAACTCGGTGGGTACCCGTTAATCGCAAAAACGGTCAACAGCTACCAGGGAAAGGGAGTGTTTCTAATCAACTCTGAAAAAGAAGCTGATTTCGTGGTTCAGTCCTCGTTGGACAGAGCAAAGGGCATGCTGATTCAACAATTTCTTCAACCACAAGGCAGACAAGATGTCAGGGTCTTTATCATTGGTGGAGAAATCACAGGCGCCATGCAGCTGCTGCCCAGGGAAGGTGACTTCAGATCAAACTTCAGCCTCAACCAACAAGCTTTTGAGATCAATCTCACAGATGAAATGAAGCGCATCGCGGTTAAAGCTGCCCGAACTCTCAGTCTGGAGATTGCAGGGGTCGACCTGCTGATCGACATTCAAGGCAGGGTTTTTGTTCTGGAAGTGAACTACTCGCCAGGTTTCAAAGGATTGGAGGCAACCACAGGACTGAATATCGCCGAAAAAATAATTGACTACGCGATCTCATTAAAAACAAATCTAAAGAACCATGAAAATTGAAGACCTGCAGGTTAAACAGGAACTAAATAGAAATCGAATTTCAGTGAGTGTTTCCTGGGAGGATTGCGATCAACCAGCAAAAGAAGTTTTTATCGAAACAGATAGTCAATATAAGCTAAGCGCGAATTCTATTCCACACGCTTTCCTGGTAGGATGTCTCGTCCCGGCACTTCATTTTGGTGAAAAGCGCATAAAAATAGATGCGGATATCTCTCCTGATCTTCTGGAAGGATTAGAGACGATTATGGCGATTATGACGATCTGGTCCCAGGGAAAATATAAGCCTCTAACGGTAGAGTCCGGCATTCAGAAGACTCTCCAAAAAAGGGATAACAAGGGTAGGGCCGCCATGCTTTATTCAGGAGGCATTGATTCTCTGGCTGCTCTGCGATTGAATCGACTTCACTTTGGCAAGGATCATCCGGGGTATATTCGCGATTGCCTGTTTATTCATGGATTTGACATCGGCGGTGTCGTCGAAAGGGGGATGAAATATCATGTGTTTGACAGGGCAGTAGACGCCATGAAAAATGTGACTGAGGATGCAGATGCGATCTCCATTCCGGCTTATACCAACATCCGTCATCTATGCGATAACAGGGATTTATGGTTGAACTACTTTTTTGGCGCGGTCTTGTCAGCTGTCGCCCATGCCTTTGATAACAGGATCGATCTGTTCTACATTGCCTCTTCCTATGACCTTAACAACCTTGTCCCCTGCGGTTCTCACCCTCTTTTGGACCCGGAATATTCCAGTTCATATTTAAAAATAAAACACAGAGATGTTGCCCTGACACGAATGGAAAAACTGAAAATCGTCTCAGAATGGGGCCCCGGTCTTCAGAATATGAGAGTGTGCCTGGCAAATGTGCAAGAGCGTCTTAACTGTGGGATTTGTGAGAAATGTGTCAGAACAATGACAGGACTTTTGGCGTTAAATTCGCTGCACAAAACTCAAGCGTTTGTTGAGGATGATGTTACGCCTGAGATGTTTGCTGGTTTCAAGATCACGATTCGCCATCGGGAACCTTTTTACCAGGAAATGATCAAACCGTTGCAGGAAATCGGTCGGCTTGACCTGGTCAGTACGATCGAATTAAAACTTGCGGAAAAACAGTAACGGACAGCGTTATCACCTGTTTAGGGATCGTTAAAAATTAGTTCATATATTTCTCAATACTAACCAATCCTTGTACCACAAAATTCTTAATCTTACTGTAACGGCTGACGATATCTCGGGCGCGCCGATTCAGTATTTTCTGTTCTTCATTGACCGCAACCCTGAATCCTTCGTAAAACGGCCCCAATTGGATTGATTCGCCTTCATAAGTATCGTGTATCTGCGTATAGGGTGGTGCGAGCAGCCATCTGATTTGAGCAGTTGTAACAGTACTGTCAGGCATTTTACTCATGAAGACTTCGAGTTCTTCCAAGTCCTCTTCAATCAGATTATTCCAGCCCAGCATAAAATTCGCATTTATCAGCAGGCCAAATTCTTTCGCCAGGTTCAAAAAATCAAGGAGTTCATCGGTTTTAAATCCCTTGCCACCGTATTTCAACATCCGATTCGAGGGAAATTCCATACCGAATCCTAAAACCAGGTTAGGAATTTTACCATTCATTTTTCTTAATGTAGATTCCAGAGCCCTGTTCTCAATTTGACCTGATCTGATAAACATGCGGTAGTCCAGGTCTGGTCTATGGGGAAGAACGGGTAGAACCTCCTTTACAAATTTGGGTGTTATCGATCCTGTATTGAGACGAACGATTTTCATACCCTTATGATCCAATTTATTGAATTCACAATCGATATTTTCTCGCTGTCGAAAAACCTCCTTCGCATGCAACGCAATGTTGCAATAAATGCATTTTCTCCAGTAACAGCGGTTGTCGAGTGTGTAAGAAAAATAAATCTTGCTGTCAGAAGGAATATCTGTCGGGATATCCAGTTTCCAGTCACCTGAGAAATTAGGCACACCGAACCAGTCTTCGACACTTTTTCCGGTAAATTCCAGATTTGAGGGTAGTTTAAAAGAGTCATCAACTTTAATGTAAATCGGATTCCATTTCCCAGCTGTTATCATTCTCTCTGCTGCCACCGGCCCACCGACAATAAAACGAATTTTCGGGTACGACCGGGCCCAGATATAAGCTTGATAAAGATGATTTATATAGATAGCGCTGATATAGATGGTGCCTTTATCAATGGGGAGTTTTCTATCCGTATATGTATCTTCATCAAACCATTTCCCGTTGTCTACTTCGTGTTCCGTCCAGTAAAAATCTCCTTTGGATCTGCATAAATCATAGGTGTCTGAAAAACCGTTACACAAATCGTAATATGAATTCTTGATCTTATTGTAAAACTGCAGAAAAAGTGTATCGCTCATCGATTTTACCTTTTTTTCAAATACTGGATAAAGACTCCGCTTTAATGATCGTCATCTAAAAATTATACTTGGCAATTGAAGTTCCCGTAAAGGAGCATCTAGATAAAAAGCGGATTCCCGGTTATATTCTCTAGATAGACTTTCGCTTCCGGGTCGATTGAGGTGAAAATGACTCTAAACGTTGGAGGATCATCTGTAATATGGTGGGATACTTTTCCATAGAGGTCACTGGACATTACTTTATTATGATCATCTAATAAAACAATCTTTAAATCACTCATTTCTCTACAGCTTCTTTCTGCTTCTATTTCCGCAGTTTTATCTCTCAATCTGACGATCTTTCCAATAAATGACTGCTCAATGATACTTTTCCCATCCAGAAAAGAGAACTTCACCGGAATTGGCTGTGAGAACCTGATGAGCATCAATGGATTTTTCACTGGTAGAAAGACATTGAAGGGGTCGCCAATTCCACCAACTTCATAAACAGATAACAGTTCTCGCACACCTTTTGGACGTATATCGATTTGTCCATCAATCCTCAGTCCGCCCTCACAATCATTCAGTGTACTTTCTGAGACCAGGATTTGTCCACCGACGGTCATAGACTCGATTCTTGATGTTAAGTTCACCGCCTGTCCAACAATCCCATATTTAGTCCGTTTACTGGAACCAATATTACCCATAATCACAGTACCGGTATTAATCCCGATTCCCATTGAGATTTTCGGGTATCCTGCCTCAATATTACTTTGGTTCACCTCTTTCATGGCCAGCTGCATTTCCAGTGCACAGGCAACCGCCCTTTTAGCATCGTCTTCCTTTGAGAGCAAGGCCCCGAAAACGGCTAAAATAGAATCTCCGATAAATTCATTAATTGTTCCATTAAATTTCAAGATGATTTCTGTCATTCTTTCCAGATAGATGTTGATTATTTTGACAACATCTTCAGCTGGAAATCTTTCGCTGATGGCTGTAAATCCCCGTAAATCGGTCATTAAAATGGTCGCCCGGCTCTTTTCACCACCAAGCTGCAACCCATCCGGTGTTTCCAGAATGGTTTCGACAATTTCATCAGACAGGTATTGACCGAATGCTTTTCGAATAAACCGGTTTGTAATGTCAAGTTTCTTATTCAACTCGTTTAAACGGGTTTGTTGGCTGTCTCCCAATTTAATAAGACGGCGAAGTTGTGTGTAAATTCTTTTATACCGTTTGAGCAATATAGAATAGACGGACAACAGTTCATTATTCTGATATTTTGTATCATTTAGGACCGATTGGGCTTCCTCAATCGCTTTTTCTTCATTCGTGAAAATTGTGCTTTGTTTATCCATGGCCATGAACAAGAAGTCTCTAAACTTGTGAATAATAACGTTTTTTTATTGCAGATCGTCAAAAAAGGAGATCGCCTGAGGATGGGCAAAATGATTGAAAAATAAATGCCCCCGGATTGTCTTCCTTCCTCATTTTTCCATCATTTCATAATTACAATCTGTTAATCGCCAATAACTCTAGTTGAATATCCCAGAAAAAACAACCGCTACATTTTCTGCTTCAAAATTATATTTCGTCAGGAACAAACAAAAACGTATCAAGTTTTAGATTCACATAAACCCCGGATTTTTCCAAATCAAAGATTAATTCGAT
>JABGPJ010000124.1:0-1059 GCA_018645005.1 Deltaproteobacteria bacterium
GTATAAGAAAACTCTATCAAAGCAAAGCGTTCAAATATTTCTTCACTGCATTCATAAAAATTCACCATGATACTTTTGATATCAGAGTTCTCATATAAACCTTCTATTTTCTTGTTTGCCACTAATTCATCTATGACCTTGTTACGCTCTAAATATTTGATATACGCCTTTAGAATCAGTCTGTCGGGTGCTGACTGATCTAAAAAGCGAATATTTTGTATATATTTTTTCCCATTATCATAATTAACCGCTTCAGAACTTATAACGGTTCCTTTAAGAGCCAGACTATCGATGAGAGCTCCTTTTGGTAATCCTATTTCAAATTCGATGATTGAACCTACCGCTTTCGGTTCATATTCGATAAGAGTCAGGTTGTTTTCTGTTAAATGCAGAATGTTGTTTTTCATTTTGATCTCTGCTTGACGAAAGACTTTCACCCACAATCACACAGGGACATGTATGTCACATGTCCCGTGTTTTTGTTTCAGGTTACTGCTTCAGATGTAGCCTGTTCACTGACTTGCTGCACCAGTTCCAGTTCAGCAGAGGAGAAGATCTGCTCAATATCAAGGATGATGATAAACTCACCGTTTTGTTTGCCCATCCCCTTAATAAATTCAGTATTTAGCTGCGTGCCGATGTTGGGCGGCGGTTCGATATGCTCGGTATCCAGATCCATTACCTCATTGACAGAATCCACCAGGGCCCCGATCATGGTCGACTCACCGTCTAGATCAATCTCAATAATAATAATGACTGTATTGACGGTCTTTTCAGTCGCACCCATGCCGAACTTGATCCGCATGTCGATTACCGGGACTACGCTGCCTCTGAGATTGATCACTCCTTTCATCATTTCCGGGGTTTGCGGAACTTTGGTCACCGTGTCAAATTCCAGGACCTCTCTCACTTTTGATATGTCAAAGGCAAATATCTCATCCTCCAGCTTAAACGCCAGATATTGGTCAGTTTCCATTAATTCCTTTGCTTCCATGGTTTCTCCGTTGATTGATTTTTAAGACTCTATCCCGGTGTGACCAGAATATATAAATTTAAGTG
>JABGPJ010000124.1:1159-9719 GCA_018645005.1 Deltaproteobacteria bacterium
GGTCTGGCGACTGTTTCGAAGCTAAAAATCAATACTTTTCGAAGGCACTGTCATCAAAGGTGTCACTGTCTTCCATCCCCAGATCAACACCGGGAAGCTCCTTGACAGATTTCTTACTGCCGCTGATCAACCCAGGCTGTTTTTTTGCTGCTGCTTGGGGTTTAGGTGCCATATGGGCGACCCTGGTGGCATCTGACAGATGATGGACCTGGCGAGAAGCGCTCATTCCCCCGGTGCCGTTCAGCTTAAAGAAACTGATGGTATCCTGCAGCATCTGAGCTTGTGAAGACAGTTCTTCAGAGGTGGATGCCATCTCTTCGGTTGCGGAAGCGTTTTGCTGAATGACACTGTCGAGTTGCTGAATGGCTTTGCTGATCTGACCCGCGCCAGTATTCTGTTCATTGCTGGACGCGCTGATCTCCTGTACCAGTTCCGAAGTCTTCTGGATGTCGGGAACCAGTTTCTTCAGCATTTCGCCAGCCCTGCCTGCAACATCAACGCTTGATGCGGAGAGTTGTGAGATCTCCCCGGCGGCAGTCTGACTCCTTTCCGCCAGCTTACGGACTTCAGCGGCGACCACTGCGAACCCTTTGCCATGTTCTCCGGCCCGGGCTGCTTCAATGGCTGCGTTCAAGGCCAGCAGGTTGGTCTGGCGGGCGATCTCCTCAATAATGGAGATCTTGCCGGCAATCTCCTTCATGGCAATCGCGGCTTCATCGACTGCCTGGCCGCTTTCTTCGGCATCTTTGGATGCTTTCAAAGAGATCTTCTCAGTCTGGTTGGAATTGTCGGCATTCTGCTGAATGTTGGAACCCATCTCCTCCATGGAGGAGGTGGTCTCCTCCACGGAAGCCGCCTGCTCAGTTGCCCCCTGGGAGAGCTGCTGGGCAGTGGAGCTGAGTTCTTCGCTGCCGGAAGCAACATTATCGGAGGCGCTTTGGACAGATGAGACAATTTCTGTCAGTTTCTGCACCATGTCATTTAAAGCTTTAGCCAGTTGCCCAACCTCGTCTTTCTGGTCAATATCGACTGTTTTGGTTAAGTCCCCGGTGGCAATAGCCTTGGCAAAATCCACCGCTTTGTTGATCGGGCCTGTAATCATACGGGTTATTAATACCCCTAGCAGCAGGGCAATGATGATGCCGATGACTATGCCGGAGATTACACCGATCCTGGCCGAGGATGCGCTACTCATAGCTGTGTTTTTCGCGTCATCCGCAGCGGTTGTGTTGATCTCAACCAACTTTGTGAGGAGTTCTTCCGCTGCCGTGAATGTAACCGCGTTCAAAACCAGAGCCCGATTCGTTAACTTAGCATAAAGTTCATTGCTGTTATGGTAAGCTTCAACAGTGGTATCGTAGGCTTTGGAGAAATTAAGAAAGGCCTCGTGGTCTGCCTTCCAGGCATTCCAGGCCGGTTCGAACTTGTTCCAAAGTACCTTCTCTTCGGATGTCTGTTCAAGCGGTGCATAAATCGCCCATGAGGTTTCAATGCGGTCCCACGCCGCTTTGATTCGTTCATAATTAGCCTTACGCATTGTCAAGTTACTGGAACGATCCAATAGAGCATTTTCAGAAGAGTCAACAGCCGTCTGCGCCTCGCTGATGGTAAGCAGCGAGTAAATCGTCAACATGTCCACCCGATTAAAGCTTGCCTGCGGGTTATCCGTTTTCTTCCTGTACAATTCGACAATTTGGGTCAGCAGAGCCTCGGATTTTCCGAAAGTTACCGCATTTTTAACAAGTGCTTGATCCGCCATTTTAATGTAGAGATCGTTCCCTCTTTCCCGGGTTTGTACTGTGGAATCGTACTCTTTGCTTATTGCCACATATGCCTCATGATCTTTTTTCCATGCTTCCCAGGCCGGTTCAAATTTACTCCAAACTTTCGCCTCTTCCGTCGTCTGTGGCAGTGGTTCGTAAATTTTCCAGGCTTCGTCAACACGTTTCCAGATGTTTGAGAAGGCAGCATATTTTTCCTGACGCGTTTTCAGATCAATAATTCGACTTAACAATGCATTCTCGTTAGTGTCGACAGCGGTTTGCGCTTCACTTATAATTAGCAGAGATTGCACACTCGGCAATCTAACATCGCCGATTTCCACGATACTATCCACTGCCCCATTGAGCGAGAATAGTCCGATAATACCGATGATACCGGCTATAGCGGCTACTATAATGAAGGAAACAATCAACTTAACACCAAGCCTGATATTTTTCATGTTGTCCTCATAAGATAAATTTTTATTAATGGTACCGGTTTTGTTCGGCACTATGTTTGTTTAATCCCTGTGTAAAACACAAGACAGCTCCATCAAGACCCATACTCAAAAAACTATTTAACATTTTAATAATAAGATCTTCTCCTTTCCTCATGGATCATTACGCCTATTTTCAGTATTTTGGATAATGCCATATTTTTAAATCTTTTTCTCCTATTAAATTTACGAGTTAAAATTTCACTTAAAGATGATCTGAAAATCATCTCCAAGTAAAGTTTCATTTTGATATCTTTGAGTTCATAAGTTATTGTTGATATCTCCGTATTTTGATTTGAAAAATAGCAAAACGAAATTGTTTTGCTGGGGATGAAACACGACTGATGTATCATTTGCCAATCATTCTTCTGGCTGTTTCACCAGAACTTGTTCATAAGGGAGTAAAAAGCTGAAAATTGCGCCTCCCTCCGGGTTGTTTTCAGCCCATATCCTGCCTTGATGCGCTTTTATAATCTCAAAACAGATCGCTAATCCCAGTCCGGTTCCCCCGTTTTTGTTTTTGGTTTTACTGCTCTGAGCGAATTTGCTAAAAATAGATTCCAATTCGTCTTCAGGGATGCCGATACCTTCATCTTTCACGACAACACCAAAACCTGGGATCGATTGATCATCGGTTTTCCTCCTTCCTACCGACAGTTCAGCCAAATTTATAGATACAGATATTTTTTTCCCAGAGGGGGTGAATTTAATAGCGTTAGCTAGCAGGTTTCTCATGACTTGTTTTATTTTTTGAATATCACCTACAAAATCTGTGGGCATAACAGGCCTCTCGATTTCCATTATAATACCCTTCTCCTGGGCGTTGGATTGGCATTCTTTTATACTATTATCAATGATTTTTTTTAAATTGCCTTTTTTCATCTGGTAATCCATTTTGCCCGCTTCGGATTTAGAAAGATCCAAAAAGTCATTTAATAAATCCAGTAAAACGTTACTGCTTTCTTTAATGGCCTCAAAAAACTCCTTGATTTCAGCTTTTGATTTTCTATCGGTTTTTTGAACACCAATGTTTGCATAAGCGATAATATGATGAATAGGATTGCGGATTTCGTGAGAAATAAAAGATAAAAAGTCCTGTAACGCCACGTTGGCCGATTCCGCTTTATTTCTGGCTAATACGATCTCCCTTTCCGCCTTTTTCATCGAGGTGATATCCCGGGCAATCGAATTTATATGGATTAAATCGCCTGCGTCATCGTATTTGAAGTTGAGAGTACAGATCAGATGGCCAACTTTGCCGGTGGTTTTATTAACCATTCGAGTCTCAAAGCTGGCACTACTACATTTTTCGATCAGCCATTTTCTATAGATGGCTTTTGACATCCTTAAATCATCCGGGTGAATAAAATCAAAATAAGACTGACCGGTGCACTCTTCGGGAGGGATTCCCAAGATGGCCTCAGACATGTGGTTGAGATATTTAAATCTGGCCTTTTTATCCACCTGGGTGACCAAATCATCGGTTCCTTCCACAAGTTCACGAAATTTCTGCTCGCTTTGCAACAAGTTTGCTTCCGTCTCCTTGCGCTTGGCAATTTCCTGATGCAGCAATCTATTGGTGGTTTTCAGGTCATCTTCTAGTTGTTTGCTTCGGAGCACGACCTTTATCTTGGCGGTTAACTCTGCGATATCAATCGGTTTTACGATAAAATCGGAAGCGCCAGCATCAAGACCTTCTGCTTTGAGTAGTGGTGTAATGAAATTTCCCGTAATTAAAATAATCGGGATATTCATGACTGATTCGTCTGCCTTGAGTCGTTTGCACACTTCAATTCCGTTAATCATCGGCATCTGAAAATCAAGCAGAATGACGTCGGGATGATTGTCAGAGGCCATTTTAATTCCTTCCAGCGGATCCGTTGTCATCAGTACTCGATGAGTTTTAAAACTATGTTCGATTAACTGTTGAAAGACGAAGAGGTTGTTGAGAGTGTCGTCAACAACCAGGATTGTTGAGATAACAGATGGATCGGGTGGGGTTTGTGTATCTTGAGGACTAATTGTTACAGCCATGAGTTTGTTCCTCTCTCAAAAACACTTTATTAGATGTAAAAATTCGCTCAGTCTGATTTGAGATCTCGGCCCTGTCTATTGCTTGATGTATGCCAGGTAATGATAATTCTGATATATCAGTCAAGTAGATCAGACTGATCACTTCCGAATAAAATGGGCAAGGGTCGTTTGGCGGAAAATGGGTGATATTTGAGGAAAATCAGAAAAAGATGAGAAAAAATGAGAAAGCGGTTTTTTTAAAATGGATTTGTGATGCGGTTGAGTATCAGAAATTATAGGTTATATTTCTTAATTTTGCGATAGAGGGTTGCCAGGGAAATCCCCATAAGACTGGAAGCTCTTTTTTTGTCGTATGATACCTGTCTGAGCGTCTGTAACAGGAAATTTTTCTCATTATTTCTCAAAATATCACGGTTTTTTGATGGAATTGCGGTTAGCTTTTTTGGTAGATGTCGATATTCAATCGTATCGCCCTGAATCATGGCAAAAACCGAT
Source organism: Deltaproteobacteria bacterium (assembly GCA_018645005.1). Classification (GTDB taxonomy): domain Bacteria; phylum SAR324; class SAR324; order XYD2-FULL-50-16; family XYD2-FULL-50-16; genus JAHJRI01. The sequence continues at coordinate 5,946 of JABGPJ010000124.1, forward strand.
TCCAAAACATGAAAAAGCTCACGCACATTTCCCGGCCAGGAATAAGAAACCAGACTCTGAGAAACTTTTGAGGAGATATTGTTGATTTGACGATTTTGTGCTTTATTCATCTGCTTCATAAAATATGAAACCAAAAAAGGGATATCCTGAACCCGATCTCGCAGGGGAGGTAATTCCAATGAAATTACATCAAGACGATAAAAAAGATCTTCCCGGAATTGTTTCTTATGAATCAGTTCTTTAAGATTATGATTCGTGGCAGCAATCACCCGTACATTGGCATGTATGGTTTTTGTTCCGCCAACCCGTTGAAAGGTTTGCTCCTGTAAAACCCGCAAGAGTTTGACCTGCATTTCCAGCGGCATGTCGCCGATTTCATCCAGGAACAGTGTCCCCCCGTCTGCCAGTTCAAACCGCCCTGATTTTTTATTGACAGCTCCGGTGAAAGCCCCGCGCTCGTGTCCGAACAGTTCACTTTCGATTAGATTAATCGGGATAGCGGCGCAGTTGACCGCATGAAACGGTTTTTGGGCGCGACGGCCTCTGGCGTGAATCTCCCTGGCTACCAGTTCCTTTCCGGTTCCGCTTTCACCTTCAATTAAGACCATCACTTCACTGGGGGCAATTTTATCAATCAACTGAAAAATCGCTATCATCCTGCTGTCGGTGCTGATCATGCGGCCAAATACCATCCCACCGATCTGTTTCTGAATGGCTTTTTCTTCTTCTCTTTCATCCCGAAAAAGCAATAACCAACCCTGGTTGGAATCAGGCCCAGTTAATGGTTTGATTGTGAGATAGACCGGAATAATCGCACCATTTGCCAGCAGAAACTGAGTCTGGACTTCAGATACTTCGGTCTTGTGATCGAAAGAATCCATCAGTATTCCGGATGGACCAGCTACCAGGCTTCCCAGTACCGAAACAGCCGGTTTATGAAGGACCTTATCAAAAGAAACATCGAGGATCCGGCACGCCTTGTCAGAGATCATCTGCACATGGAAATTTGAATCTAGCGTGATCACGCCTTCAGACATGCTGTTAAAAGTTTCCTTTATTAACTGGTACGCCTCTTCCTTTTCTATTTTTTCCCGTTTCAATTGTTCCGAGAAATGAATCAGTTCCAGATTGCGTTTTATCAGACCCAATATTTCATGAATATTAACCGGTTTACGCAAAAAAGAATTAATTCCAAGCTGGTAACACTTCCGTACATCTTCATCTGTACCATAGCCGGTCAGCACGATGATTGAACGGTTCAGATTGTCGTCATATTGCAGTTGCTGCAGAAATTCAAGACCCCCCATGTTTGGCATGCTGAGGTCAAGAATAATGACCTGTGGATCAAAAGAATCAATCAGATCCAACCCTTTTTGCCCATCTTCAGCCATTTTAACATCATAGCTTTCTGCGGTTAAGAGAAGATACAGCAACTGCCTGATTCCTTCCTCATCATCTATGATCAGAATCTTTTCCATCTGTAATTCAAATGTGGTTGGTGACAATTCCGTTTTGATCTTGATTATCAAAAATTCCTCGAATGGTCCTTGCGAGGTCAACAATATTTGTTGGCTTCAAGAAAAATTTTCTAATTCCTATCTTTAACGTTTCTTCTTCAGTGATCCTTTCATTGTTGCCGGTCATTAGGATGATCGGAATATCCGGGCGAATCCCGAGTAGATGTTCAGCCAATTCCGAACCCGTCAATTCAGGCATGGTCTCATCCGTGATGACCAGATCGTAATCCAGGGGACTGCTTTGAAATGCTTGCAATGCTTCGGGACTGCTGATAAATCCTGAGGTCTGGTAGCCCAGTCCTTGCAGTAGTTCCTGCTCCATAGCAACTAAAGAATGTTCATCATCGACAATCATTATTTTTTCAGTCCCATGAAATAAAGATATGGAAACCGGTGCGTTGGATGAGGTTTGGGCCATTTCGACCCTCGGCAGAAATATCGTAAAGGTTGTTCCTTTGCCGGGGCTGCTGACAACGGAGATCGATCCCCGGTGTTCCTCCAGAATTTTCTGAACAATACTGAGTCCCAGTCCCGTTCCTTCTCTCTCCTTTTTTGTTGTAAAAAAGGGGTTGAATATCTTTGTCTTGGTCTCTGCATCCATCCCCTGTCCATTATCGCTGACAACCAGTTTCACATAATTTCCGAGATTCAGGTTGGGATATTCTTGCAGACTTTCCCTGTTCACCTCAATTTCATCCAGGGTCACTCCCAGTATGCCTTTTTTTTCTCCTATGGCCTGGCGAGCATTGGTACAGAGATTCATTACCACCTGGTATATTTTGACGATATCAGTTGAAACGGGCCCACATGTGTCACTGATATCCTGCCTGATCTCAATCGTCGTCGGTATACTGGATCTCAGCAGTTTCAGAACTTCTTTAATAACCGGTTGAATTAAAAGAGGTTTAAACTCACTGAGGGTACTTCGACTGAAGCTGAGAATCTGTTTCACCAGGGCAGCTGCCTTATTTGAAGCGGCTTCAATCGGAAGCAAAAATTTTTTCAGTTCATGGTCTGCCGGCAGGTTATTAATGGCCAGTTGGGTATATCCCAATATCTGGAATTGGAGATTATTAAAATCGTGTGCAATGCCAGCGGAGAGTGTCCCCAATGATTCCATTTTCTGAGCCTGGAACAACTGCTGTTCCATCTCGAAACGGTCTTTCTCCAGCTGTTTTTGCTCAGAAATATCCCGCCAACTCGACCTGCTTGATATAATATTTCCGTGGGAATCACGAAGAGCCGAAACATTCAGACTGACATCAATCGCGCTGCCATCTTTTCTCTGTAGCTTAAATTCTGCTCCCTCTATTTTACCGGTTTTCAAAAAAGTCGGTAAAATCTCTTCACGGGCAAAAACAGCACTTTCCGGCGTGTACATATCGAAGATGGGCCGGCCGATGATTTCTTCTCTGGTATAACCGCTTGCGTTAATCAGTGTCTGGTTGCATTCAACAATGCAAGCTGTTTTTGCATCAACAGAAGCGTACATGTCAGGCGCATTATCATAAAGATCCAGATACCTGGATTCAGAATTTTTAAGTTCACTTTCTGAATAGTTACGTTCAATTGTTTTGCCCAATCTTTCTGAAATTGCATTGATAAGGTTTTTCTCCTCTTTCAAAAAAGGCCCGTCATCAATTTTCGGTTTCTTTTCCAAATAGCAGATCTCTACAATTCCATGCTGTTTGCCACGTACAAAGATTTCGGCCGTCAGTTTCCAACTAGTCAATTTGAAATTTTTTGTTTTGTATTCTTGTTCATCGATTGTAATCCGTGAACAAGTAATGTCGGGGTATTGCATTGAGGGTGGAATGAGATCGACGACTCCTTGTATAATCTCCTCCAACAAGATGTCTGGCGTGTTAACAAGCTCAGAAACGGCGTAAAGGCAGTTTATTTCTTTAACCCGTTCATCAAGATCATTGGTTTTCTTTTGTAAAGCCTCCTCAATTTTGCTCCGTTCCTTATCAACCATGGAAATATAAAGCGCCATCTCAATCGATACTTTCAAATCCCGCTCTCGCGTCGGTTTCAGGAGGTATCCAAATGGTAAAGTGAGTTTTGCCCGTTCCAGCCTGTCCTCGTCCATATGGGCTGTTAAAAAGACAATCGGAATATTAAATCGCGTTCGGATGATTTCAGCTGATTCAATGCCGTCCAGCTTACCCCTTAAATCAATGTCCATCAGAATGATGTCGGGGCGATATGAATCCGCTTTGCCGATTGCCTCTTCACCCGTATTAACAATCGAGGT
>JABGPJ010000088.1 GCA_018645005.1 Deltaproteobacteria bacterium
TGTTTTCTGGCTAATTCATCTTTCAAATATTAACCCTGTCTTTTTGAGGCACAATATGGAATATGTTGCCTAGATTTTGTAAAGTCAAGCTAATGGGAATATTTGAAATATAGGACATTTTTAATGGGGATGACAACGTCATGATCATCGACAACAAGATTTAAATAATCGTTACCTACTTCAGACAAAATGCCATCGATCTGTTCTCCGTCTGTGAGAATGATTGTCAGAAGATGAATGCCTAAATGCTCGCCCAGTTTTTGACGAAATATTTTTGCATCATTTGATTCGTATGAGACGGTTTTTATAATTGAGCTCATCGTATATTCAATTTGTGTGAGTTATTATCCATTTGTCTGCTCTCCCTCTACTCATATTTCAACCAACTGCTAAGGCGATCAGTTCGTTAGAAACCATCCCCATAGAGATTCTGCTGCCGTTGTTACAGATACCAAGGGAGACATTTTTTTTAATACTGCCATGAAAATCGGATCCTGCTGAAATCAGCAAACCATTTTTTAGACATACATCTTTATAAAACTGGATCTGATCTGCTGTATGAGATGAGGAGTAAACCTCCATTCCGTCTAAACCCACTCTCATCAGTTTTTTAACGTAATCGGTAAAGGAATGACCCGTCAGGTTAAGAGTGGCGGGATGAGCCAAAATAGCCATTCCACCCGCATCGTGGATCATGCGGATGGTTATGTCTGAAGCGATTACATCTTTTTCGACGAAAGCGGTACCATTTTTACCCAGATATTGGGTAAAAGCCTGATTCATATTCTTAACAACACCTTTTTTTACCAGAAGCGATGCGATATGCGGCCGTCCGAGGCTTTTAATCATTGGGTTTGCGTGCATAATTTCATCAACAGAAATCCCAATGCCGAGTGAGTGAAGTCTTGAAATTATCTTGTCATTTCTATGCTTCCGAATATTCTGAAATTGACTCAGATTTTTGAGAAGTTCAGGGGCGCCAATATCAATACCAAAGCCAATTATATGCAGCGTTCCTCCCGTATATTTTGAACTTATCTCAATTCCTGGAATTACATCCAAATTCCTCTTTTTCCCCTCTTTGATCGCGCTTTTCACGCCGTCTATCGTATCATGATCTGTAATCGCAATTGTCTTGATATTCTGAGTAGCAGCGAGATTGACCAGTTCAAACGAAGACAACGTGCCGTCCGAGTTGTTGGTATGCAGGTGAAGATCAATCCAGTGCGGGTTGTTTTTATTCGTCATTGCGTCTTCAATATTTCGTTGTAAGTGGCGTTTTCTTTCTTTCTTTCTTTCTGGCTGTTATTATTTGAAGTACTAATAATTCTCTTTAGTTTTCACAAATCTTGCGGAAATAGTAATCTCGGTTTTATAAAAAACTTAGTACGTTGTAATAATGGGTTATTCATTATCATTTGCCGGATTCAGTTCCAAACTGTCATCAATCTTGTATAATAGCCTAGATGAAAACTTCCTTGAAGGTCATTTTCATTCGTTACCTGGTCAAAATGATAATAGCCACAGAGATTATTCCGAGTTCAATCATATCATAAAGCAAAAACTCCGTCGATGTTATCAGTAATTATAACATGAATAACAGCGGGGTGGCACAGCAAAATGGAGCAGAGTGATGAAAAATAAAATAAAAAACAGCGAAACATCCAAAGTACCGAAGACCGACCAAAAAACTCTCTCTGATGAATTAATAGAATCGGCTAACACAACCATTACAATTGATGACCTCTATTCTCAACTCGAATCTCTCAAACATGACATTGAAATTGAGACGATCCAAAATAAGATAAAAATATTTGATAGATTTTTTAAAAATCTAGGAGATGATGAAGCGGTTCTGATGGATATGATAAGCTCCTATAAGCAAAACAAACTGTCGGACTTAAAGTAAATGTTTCCATTCTATCTGTGTAGTCGATACATAATTAATCTGTAATATATGATGGGCCTGAAAATGGATTTAAACTTCATGATTGGAAATTAAAATTTCTGTTGAAGCCCGCCATTTTGAAGGTGGAAATTTTCGTGATAGTTATCTATACTAAAACGGAATTAAAAAATTACAGGAGTAAGTTTCTTATACAGCTCAGGCCGCTCACTTCTATACCATTCTGTGAATATATGAAAGTAGAATACATTCAGCCATTTATACTGGCAACGCGCAAAGTACTGAGTACAATGGCTTTCATGGAATCTAAACCCAAAAAGCCTTATCTTAAATCTGAAGAGAAATTTGAAGCTTATGGTGAAATTTCGGGTGTGATTGAGTTGAACGGAGAATCCAGAGGCAGTATCGGCATCAATTTTTCAGAGGACTGCATTCTGAAAATTGCACTTCAAATGCTGGGAGAGGAGTTCGATAAAATTACGGATGATATTGCCGATATGGTTGGAGAACTTGTCAATATGATAAGCGGCGATGCCAGACGCGAGCTGGTAAAGCTTGGTTTTAACTTTACTGCCGGTATTCCTGTCATGTCAAAGGGCCTCAATCATCAGATAAAACACTTCGTACAGGAAAGAGTCATTATTATTCCTTTTCAGACAGACGGGGGTGACTTTTATATTGAAACCTGCTTCGACTCAAAGAAATTCCTTGAATAAATTCCCTTTCGAAATATTGATTCTCAATTTCTGATTCTGGAGACGCTGTTGTCGGATCTCTCAAATGCTGACAGTGAATCCTTAGATTTTATTTAGCTTCGGGCAACGATTTATCAAAGTGATAGATGCTCTTGATATCGATATTCCGGTATCGTCGCCACTTGGTTTGGTAGGCATGAAGCTTCATCAAAAAGGGCTTGAGTGACTCTTTATTTTTTTTGATCTGCTTTAATCGTCTTTTAATGCCTTTTCTGACATTGATCGGATGATGGATAAAAAAGTTAGCGAAATAGTGGGTCCCATCGATTTCAAAAAGCCGCGTTTCGAACAATGCATTTTTATCATGACCGATTAGTATCCTGCTATCTGATATATTGTATTTCAGTCCTGTAAAGATATCTTTGATAATAACCATGTCCTGCTTCTCTTTTACAAAAAAGAAGAGTGAATGAACATGGTCCTTCTGAGACCGAAGAATCGTCAGGTCCCCTCCAGTTTTTGTGTCCTTCAGATGTGCCAGGTAGTGGTCAATCGGTGTCGTCTGCGTTGATGCTAACCGAAAATCGAATAGGAACCACAGTAGAAAGGCGTTCATTCGATTGCCAAATTCATTGTCGCTTTCACCAATTTTGCCGGTGATTGTAAAATATTCCTCTTTGGCTGATATCAATTCCTTCGAAATAACTGGATGTTGGTCAAAATAACGATTGGTCTTCTCAAACAAGTGTTCGAACGTCGAGCTGGCTAATTCACTGTCTTTGAACATTTCTAGATCTTCACCTCATCTTGATGTGTCATCAACTTCGACCGGTTGAAAATTTTCTGATATTCGTCCTTTATTCCGCCCAGGGAAGTTATTGAACTCGTAATTACGACTTCTGACAGGCCTGAAAAGTTACTGCTGCCTTTACTGTCTAAAAACACAATACGAGAAAGGATCCAATAAAATCAATTTTTTTAAACAGAATTATGTGACTTCTGTGATTCGGCACAATGTATCTTACTCCCTTTAAACACGATAAGAGTTGGGAGAGTCAGTCACTTGTCACTTGAGATCCATTTTCCATATTCTCGGGCTCAGGATCATTCTCGTAGCGTCTGATTAATTCTTTATAAATTTTTCTCTTTTCAACTTCTGCCTGCCAGATGCTGTAAAACTTTCTGACAACTAACCATCCAAGCAACAGACATAAAAAAAACAGTGCTCCAATAATATACTGGATGAAATTGGATAATTCAATGAATTTATATATCTCTTTAAAAAAAGACATGGCGTCGGGCTTGAAATATTAGGCAAAATGGTTCTGATCCCTAAATGAAAAACAGAACCTCATATGGTTATTATCTCCTGTTTTTCATTCTAAAATTATACCAAAACGATTGCTATGTCCTTAGATATTATCAAATATCTTCTTGTTGTAAAGCGGGTCCCCAAAAAATATCGTTTATATTTCGCATTACATTCGATTTTTAGTATCAAATTAGTGCTCCAGTCTATGTTTGCATTAAAATATCGTTTTGAGGTCATATTTCGATAATTTTAGATTTTTTTCTGAAAAAACAAAAAAATCATAAAATTGATTGCAAAAAGATCTAAGTGTGGTTATAACCTCAATTATAACCACATATTAAATTTTCTATTTAGCCCAATTTTTCTGTATTTGGAAAAAGGCACAAACTCAAACAGTTATCACACACGCTATGAAATCCGAAATTGTTCTCTCACCTTTATTACGTGAGAATCTACTGGATTCTTATGAAGGATCGAAATCAACAAAAAACGAAGAGATCTGGAGACAACTGGGTAACGTATCTGTGGGAGATGCTTTACATCTCTGGCTTGAGACATTGCGTCGGCCGACTCGTGGGAACTATCATGCGGGATTCAAACGACTTGCTCAGCTTAATCTCGTGAATTTAGATTTAACACTGCAGCAATTCAGCCTAATTAATCATGAAACCGTTATTGATGAAGTAAAATTAATTCACCACTGGAGTGAAGCAACTCGACAGGCAAGAGCTGCAGCATACATTTCCTTCACTGGATTTTTGCAGCGACGCACTCAGGGAATTATTCACAAAGCAGTTTCAAATAAAGAGGGTGCCAATAAGACGTTTTTCAAAGTCAGGGAAAAAGTGAAAACAAATGCCTTATCGCAGATCGAGACCCGTTATTTTTTCCAGGAGATTGAAAAAATAAATTCAAGGGATGCACTGATGGCGAAACTATTGTTGCAGGGGGGGAAACGTAAGGCTGAGGTACTGGCCTTAAATACGGAGCAGATTAATTTTGTCTCACAGACGATCACATTTATACAGACAAAAACCCGCGGCATGGAGAAAGTAACCGTTATCAACTATCCGCCTCATATCATGTCGGAATTAAAGGCGTATATCGGTCAGCGATCCGGTCTGGTCTTTATAACCCAAAACGGCCGTAAGATCTCGCCATTTCAAATCGATCGCAATTTCTTGAAAGCTGGCAAGCGGGCCCAGATTCCTTTTCGAGTTACCCCTCATGTATTACGTGTCACACTGGTGACCCGGTTGAAAGAGTTGAAAGTGCAGGATTCAGATATTATGAAGATCACCGGACACGCTAATCCGGCTCAACTCTCAAGTTATGATAAGACAGAACTTTCGGATAATGCGACCCTGTATCACCATTTTGTTTGAGATGGGAACTCGCTCAGAATACAATTTACCTTGTCCGCCAAGCAGGATCAATGAAGCAAATGAGATAAAAGGGGGAACGGGATGCAGACTTTGGTGTTGATCTGTGTTTGGGAATAAACACAGATCATATTTGGGTTTGGTGATCTTTATTTTTTTGGTTTAGCAGTCTTCTTGACTTCTACCAACCGTCCATTGGGGCCGGGAATCGCTCCTTTGATCAGGATAACGTTCAGATCCTCTTTTATTTCTACAATCTCAAGCCGTTGAACTGTCACCTGGGCGTTTCCGTATTGGCCAGCCATTTTTTTATTTTTAAAGATCTTGGCAGGTGTAGCACTCTGACCAATGGACCCAGTACCTCTGTTGAACCGATGGCCGTGTGCCGCAGGACCCCCCGAGAAATTATGTCGTTTCATAACACCTGAAAAACCGTGACCTTTCGAGGTTCCGGTTACGTCAACCAGATCACCTACTGTAAACATGCTAAGATCGATGGTTTGACCGACCTCGATTTCTTCATCATTCCCAGCGGCAAGCTCTCTTAAATAACGAGTTGGCGTCTGATCCTTGAAATGTCCCTTTAAAGGTTTAGTCACATTTCTCCGCTTTGCCTCTGTCAGTTCTTCAATACCAACCTGTACTGCTTTGTATCCGTCTTTTTCCACAGTTTTTTTCTGGATCACTTTGACAGGATCCGTCTTAACAACCGTTACAGGCACACGATCGCCGTCTTCTGTGAAAAACTGTGTCATTCCTACTTTTTTACCAAATAAACCGTTTAGCATAGGTCTTACCCAAATATATGATCTGTTCTACATTTTTTTTCGTTAAAAGATCTATTATATTCACTGTAGCGCTGTCGTGTCAATAATATATGGAGCTAATATGGCTGAATATCAAAATAAAGTTAAATCTGTGTCAGGAATTCCTCATTTATTGGATAATTGTCAGCTGTATCGTTCATTCGGTTATGAGCAGTCTCTGTTTAGCTGCGATTAAAACGTCCAGCGCCAACCTGACGTATCTGAAGTTTCGCAAGAAGGTATTTTTGCTTTCTCCCTCTCTGCGTCCTATCCAGACGGTTGGGACCTGTTCCATTTTAAATCCAAGTTTTAAGGGCTTTACGGTTGTTTCGATGTAGATCTCATGCAGCACACCTTCCCAGTTGATGCGGCTGACCATGTCTTTCCGCAATACTTTAAATCCGTACGTCAGATCTCCCAGCCTGGTTAAATATAGCAACCGGAATATATATTGGAATCCCCAATTAAGAATTAACTTGGTAGGGTCATAATTTTGAAATCCACCCCCTTTTAACCATCGATTACCAATCACGCCATCGCAACCAGTCTCTTCGATTTTGCGTACCATACGATCCACGGCCTCCGGCTCTGTTTCAAGATCGGCTGAGAGCAGCGCCACATAGTTACCGGTGGCCATCTCCATACCTTCTCTAATCGCCCAACCAACGCCGGGATTTTGCTGTTGCATATGCAATCTGAGAAAGTCATGTTTCTGATCTAATTGCTGGCAGATATCAATGCATTCAGCAGAGGACTTTGGTGAAATAACAAGGATAATTTCACTAATATATCCACGATCCAGCTTAATCAACCGCTCAATCGACTCATTCAGCGAAAAGGTTTCGGAGTAGACGGTGACAACGACAGAAAGGCGAATACTGCTTTGTTCTTTTGTTTCCATTGAATACGGTTATGGTGATTCAGTAAATTGGGGCACTTGTTTATCGTAATTGACAAACAGAATCAATGGCCGCATGTTGGATCCTATCTCTTTTTTAGAGTAAGGACCGGTTCAAGCGCCTTCAAGGAGTTGCAGACAAAATGAGCAGGAAAAACGTATAAACCGCTTGATGTAAATACCCTATTTAGATAATTATTAAGATTCGGGATTAGTTGATAACCAGGAACAAATATCCGCGCTAAAAGGGGAATGTCCGTATCAATACCGCTTGCATCGGTACCTGAATTTAAATCTATATTCTTGTCAGTGAATACGCAATGAAAAAGACATCGAAAATTTATATTGCAGGGCACAATGGGCTGGTTGGATCAGCGATCAGGCGGTACTTGAAAAAAGAGGGTTTCACCAACCTGATTATTAAATCCCGATCAGAGTTAAATTTGCTGAATGCCACAGATGTAGCGGCTTTTTTTGGCTCTGAAAAACCGGAATATGTTTTTCTAGCGGCAGCCAAGGTAGGGGGTATCCACGCTAACAGCACCTATCCCGCAGAATTTATTTTCGAAAACCTTACGATTCAGTCAAATATTATTCATCAATCCTATCTGCATCAGGCCAGGAAACTTCTATTTCTTGGCAGTTCCTGTATCTATCCCAAATTGAGTCGGCAGCCGATAAAGGAATCATATCTATTATCGGACTACCTGGAACCAACTAATGAGCCGTATGCTATTGCGAAGATAGCGGGAATAAAAATGTGCCAGGCGTATAACCGACAGTACGGGACCCAGTTTATCTCTGTCATGCCGACAAATCTTTATGGCATTCATGATAATTTTCATCCACAGAACTCCCATGTTATACCCGGCCTGATACAAAGATTCCATGAAGCCAAGCAGGCTGGAAAGGAACAGGTAACCGTTTGGGGGTCCGGGAATGCACTGCGAGAATTTTTATATGTTGATGATCTGGCGGAAGCCTGTCATTTCCTGATGGACCAATATAGTGATTCTGAACTGATCAATGTCGGTGTTGGGAAAGATATTACGATAAAAGACCTCGCACAGATCATCAAAGATGTTGTAGGGCACCCTGTTGAATTGGTTTTTGATCCCAGCCAACCGGATGGAACTCCTCGCAAAGTATTGGATGTCAGTCGTATTAACAGTCTCGGCTGGTCAGCCAGGACACAACTTGCTGAAGGAATCGCCAGGGTTTATGGCTGGTATGTGAATAACAATTAACAAACAGTGCCACACGGTATTTGTACGCCCATTTTTTGCACCAATTTGACTTTTTATTGGAGAATCATTGAAAACACTGATAACCGGGATAACCGGCATGATCGGATCCCATTTTGCGCACACTACCAGAGAAAAGGGCTGGCCTACATTTGGAATCGCCCGTAACAGTGCATCCAGTAGAATTGCCGCGAGCCCTGATCCTGATATCTTTCGTGTGGATATTCTGGACAGGGATGCGCTGGAAAGCGTTTTCGCTGAGGTTAAGCCTGACTTTGTCGTTCACATGGCGGCTCAGGCTTTTAACAGTATTTCCTGGAAAACTGAAGATTCCACACACCTGAATAATTATCAGGGGACTGTTAATGTTCTGAGAGCTTCACAACGGTTCGCTCCTGATGCCAAGGTGATCATTGCCTGTAGCAGTGCCGAATATGGAAATATCAAACCGGCAGACTGTCCGCTGCAAGAGGAACGGTTTTTACAGCCCATAACACCTTACGGTGTTTCTAAAGCGGCAACTGAATGTCTGGGGTATCAATACTTCATCAACTTCGGGCTCAACGTTTTCCTGCCCCGCCTGTTTATTCATGTTGGCACCGGCCATCCACCTGCAACGGCCATTCAAAATTTTGCCAGACAGTTGGCTCTAATAGCAAAAGGAAGGCTTGAACCTGTTGTACGGGTGGGTAATCTTGAATCAGCCAGAGACTTTATCGATGTCAGAGATGGTGTTGCAGCCATGATGATGTTACTGGAAAAGGGAAAACCTGGCGAACCGATTAACATCTGCACAGGGACAGCATACAAAATTTCTGATATCCTGGAACGATTGATTCGCATTTCAGGTCTTGATATCAAAGTTGAAACAGAAGAAACCCTGTTCAGACCGTCAGATGAACCCTTGCTGCTCGGTGACAATATCAAGCTTAAAACAATAGGCTGGGAGCAAAAATACACTATTGACCAGACGCTTCAGGCTGTCTATGAAGATTGGCTTTCCAGGATATAGCCCTCTACAAAAGGGTCTTTCTTCGCCTGTGTTTTCTGGATCGACAAAGCCCATAATCCAATAAAACTCAAACCCTGCAAAGTTGCTACATTTTTTAAATGATCACATGAAACCATATCATATTGTATTTACAACCATTAATTATCCAACAGTCATCAACGATTTGTATGACAACATTCAGCGCTTCAACCATTTGCATGAGGTGAAGCTTTGGGTCATCGGAGATCGCAAAACCCCTTCTGAATGTAGACAACTTGCTGAAGCGACAACCCAAAAAGGATTGGAAACCGTATATTTAGGTATTGAAGAGCAGGATGAATGGGGACAGCGATGCCATGATTTCTACAGTCGGATTCCTTATAATAACGAAACGCGAAGGAATATCGGTTATTTGTGCGCTCTGGAAGACAAGTGCGAAATCCTGATCAGTATTGATGATGATAATTTCCCTGTCGATGATTGTGATTTTATCGGCTCGCACAGCATAACCGGTCAAATCTGGGAGAACACGACTATTAGCGAAGAAACAGGATTTCACAATGTCTGTGAATATCTTGAATTTCAGCCGTCTCGTGCCATTTATCCCCGTGGATATCCATTTCGACTGAGAGGCAAAAAAAACCAATCGCAATTTATCTCTTCGGATTCAGGAATGCGGATAGGAGTTACGGCCGGATTATGGTTGCTGGATCCGGACATTGATGCAACGACTTGGCTGAATGGTCCCGTTTCCGGGATTGGTTATCACGGCGATACTGTTCAAGTCTTGACCCAAAGTACCTGGACCCCGATTAATACTCAAAACACCAGTATTGTCAGAGAATTAATACCAGCCTTCTTATGCATTCCAATGGCATGGCCGGTTCCCGGCGGGAGTATACAGCGGTATGGAGATATTTGGGGAGGGTATTTTCTCCAATCGTTAATGCAGAAAACGACTTTTTTGGCCGCTTTTGGTAACCCTATTGTTGAACATCGTCGAAATCCGCATGATTATATCAATGATCTGCGATATGAATATTGGGGAATGATTCTGACTGATTGGCTGCTGGAATTGTTAAAGACCCGTTTCTCCCCGAACTCTCCTTTGATAATCGATCGAGTTCAAGAGTTAGCTGATTTTCTTCAGAACGTAGCTATCCCAGAGCTGCCTGTTTGGTGTCCGGAAGAAATTGCTGGTTTTTTGACCTGGACGGAAGGAAATCTCAGAACCTGGGGTAAAGCCTGCCATTTATTTTTGTAAAGGAGTCTTGAATATCAGGGACTCTGAAGTGGCAATGCTTCTGAGTCTGGCTGTAACCGATAACAATAAAAAAGCGTAACTGTTCAGCATGGCTCCGTCGAGGGGGATCATGATTCAAAACACGCATGAATCCATCCCTGGAGCCAAGTGTTTCGTCAGAAACGCGTTGGCGAAAACGTCCTGTTTTCGAGCATTTTGAATCATAATCCCCTCGACTCCGAAAAAAGTGGTGAATAGATACAAAAAACAATGTTTCAAAAAATTAGTCACGTAGGATATCGATCATGAAATACATAAGTACACGCGGACTCAGTGAACCGAGAAGTTTTAAAGAAGCCGTGATTGAAGGTCTGGCTAGAGATGGCGGCTTGCTGGTGCCAGTAAGCGTGCCCGATTTTTCCAGTCAGTTGGAAAGATTGAAGGATCTTTCTTACCAGGATCTGGCACATCAAATATTTATACCTTTTGTAAATGGGGAATTGGACGAAAAAACGCTGAAGCAATTGATCAATGCAAGTTATCAAACATTTAACCACAAAAACATCACACCGCTACGGTTTACAGAATCCGTTGCCATTCTGGAACTGTTTCACGGGCCTACTCTGGCATTTAAGGACATCGCACTTCAATTTCTGGGTAACTTGTTTGAAAACCTCCTCAGCAGCAGTGGTGCTGCTCTCAATATTGTCGGAGCGACTTCCGGTGATACCGGCAGTGCGGCGATTCATGGAGTGAGAGGTAAAAAGGGAATTACGATTTTCATGCTGCATCCAAAGGGCAAAATTAGCCCCATTCAGGAAAAACAGATGACAACGGTTCTGGATGAAAATGTGGTCAATATTGCTATAGATGGAACCTTTGATGACGCGCAGCGCATTGTCAAAGACCTGTTTAACGATCTGGAATACAAGGATCAACATTCGTTAGGGGCAGTCAATTCAATCAACTGGGTCCGGGTAATGGCACAGATTGTTTATTATTTCTATGCTGCCTTTCGGTTCAGGGAACACTCCCCTGATCTACCGCTCGTCTTTTCTGTTCCTACAGGAAATTTTGGTGATATCTACGCCGGTTATCTGGCTCGAAAAATGGGTCTGCCTATTGAAAAACTGATACTTGCCACAAATGAAAACGATATACTCTACCGTGTTATCACAACCGGTCAATATAAGATTCAGCAAGTGTGTTCTACTATCAGTCCCTCGATGGATATTCAGATCTCAAGTAATTTTGAACGATTTTTGTTTGATCTTGTCGGGAATGATGCGAAAGAAATACGTTCTATGATGGGCGAGTTGGGTTCGAAGGGAGAATTCAAACTATCACCTGGACAGGCAGATGATGCCAGAAAGATCTTTCATCCAGTCAGAGTCAATACGGAACAGACATTGGCGACGATCGCCAAATACCATAAAAATGGCTATACCATCGATCCCCATACCGCGGTCGGTGTGGCGGCAGCAGAGCAATCCCCTTTCAACAGTGCTATCTGCCTGGCAACGGCACACCCTGCAAAATTCGGTGATGCTGTGATCAAAGCAACAGGCGAGGAACCTGATATGCCGGCTTTACTTGATGGCATACTGACAAAGCGTTCACGATGTCAGGTTTCCAGCCAGGACCTGATACAAATAAAAGGGATCATTGACGAAAAACTGTCTACTCAATAAAGAGCCATCTTGAAATGACAGCCTGTTTTCAGAGCCAGCTTTCTCGCTCGCTTTTGACAAAGGGATCGGGGTCAAAAAAAACCTTGTCCAGTGTCAAACCTTTGGCCGGTGCAGTTAAACCGGCCTCCTCACGTTTTCCAGTAGAAAATGCTCTTTCTATCATACCTATGTCAAGTCGTCCCCGCCCAATGTCGATTACACTTCCCACGATAATTCGAACCATGTTCTTTAAAAAACCGTTCCCTACGAAACGGATCCTCAGAGTAGAATAATCTGACCTCCGATCACTAACAACCGTTATCTGACGAATCCTTTTTTCTGTTCTGGTTTGTTGACACCCCTTTCCTCTGAATGCTACAAAGTCGTGGGTTCCTTCAAAACAGCAGCAGGCCTGCCGAATCAGTTCAATATCCAGCGGCGCCTTTACCCAGTGGCAATAGTGGTAGTGTAAAGCTTTTGATACGGGGGAGCTGATAATCTGGTAGGTA
The DNA here is from genome assembly GCA_018645005.1 of Deltaproteobacteria bacterium. Classification (GTDB taxonomy): domain Bacteria; phylum SAR324; class SAR324; order XYD2-FULL-50-16; family XYD2-FULL-50-16; genus JAHJRI01. The sequence goes on from JABGPJ010000088.1 coordinate 12,657, forward strand.
TACTGTTTACCATGATTGTTCATGCGGGCATTGAAACCAGCGTCTACTTGAACGATATCAATAACTGAAATATCATGGGGTAACAAGGCATTGACACTAAAAAAAAGCTTTTTTAATGGGACATGTTCAGGGATTTGCACGGTGGCAACCTGTCCGCGCGCATGAACCCCTGCATCGGTTCGACTGCTTGATTTAAGCCGAATTTCACATTGGCAAATCTGCTGCAAAACCTTTTTCAAAGTCTCTTCTACAGTGACCACGTTCGGCTGTATTTGCCACCCTTTATAATGGGTTCCTTCGTATTCAATTTTAAACAGTATATTCTTCAAACCGTTACGACATTGAAAAGCAAATGACAGCCAAACTATCTGAAAAGGAAAGCTTATTAAAAAGAGACGACCTAGGTTGGAAAATTATCAAACCGGGAAAACCATTTAGATTTTGTCCACCATCTTCCTGATTTGGCCGGGGTCAGCGCCAACAGTCATATCCGCTTGTTCACCGTTTTGAAAAAGAATCAGGGTTGGAATGCTTCGGACCCCATATTTGGAAGCGTTATCCGGATACTTGTCAATATCCATTTTAGCGATCGTTAATTTCCCTTGATGTTCATCTGCCAACTCTTCCAGGAAAGGGGCAATCATTTTGCAGGGGCCGCACCATTCGGCCCAGAAATCAACCAGGACCGGTTTTTCACTTTTTAAAACTTTTTCCTCAAAATCTTCATCAGAAACGTACACAATGTTTTCGTTTGACATGAATGCCTTTCAATAAATGGTTTGAAGTATTGCTAAGGGTCGGCTCAAAAATTAGTTCACATTCTATGTGCAAAATGTCCAGTTATTTTAGGAATTTTTTAGATAGATTATGTGAAGTTATTTTTGAACGATCCCTAAAAAATAGTCGGCAGACACACATACATTATCGGCGCTGCTGACCGAAAAAAACTGAAATCTATTTCTGTTCTGGGAAGTTACATTTTCCATAAGAATTTCCCTGACAAATCACCCCATTAATCCACATAGCCCCCTCAAAATTCGCACCAGAAAGGTTCGCATTTTCAAAATTCGCCTGATAAAGAGTTGCTTTCTGAAAAGAGGCCAAAATCAGATTGGATCCTGTAAAGTCAGCATAGGACAGGTCGACACCCGAAAAGTTTGCCTTGTAAAGATCGCATTTGATGCAGATCTTAAATCGTAATGCCCGGGCATACTGGTTTTTATCATAGGCATGAAGCAGTGGCGCCGCCCCCCAAAATAGTAAAATCGCAAGGCTCAGGCACAGAGAAAATCTTGACAATTTGAAGAATGCCGCCAGCCTGGATTTTCGGTAGGGCTGATCTACCTCAACTTCCATAGGAATGTTGTCTCTTTTACTGTCCGATGTTAGGTGCTTTGCCTCTTTTTTTCTCATGATTAATTGACCGTTGTTAAAAAATAGTCGCAAAGATCATACAAAGCGTTGACTGATACAAAGGGAGCGTATAATCTTAAAGGATTGTTTAATCGTATTACGGTCAAATTGTTGAAAGCTGCATCATTGACAGTAGAGAAAGAGGAAAAAGAACATGCCTATTTACGAATATATTTGCGAAAGTTGTCATAATGAACTGGAAGTGATTCAAAAAATCTCCGAAGCGCAATTAAAAGATTGTCCACAATGCCATGAACCTTCATTAAAGCGCAAAGCATCCATGTCTGCATTTCACTTAAAAGGAGGTGGTTGGTACAAAGATGGTTACGGTAACACGAACGTGAATGCAAACAACGACTCGAAAAAACCGGCAGCCACCACACCAGCAGCTGGAACTACACCAGCACCGACACCGGCAGCAAAAACCGAATCATCGCCGCCGAAATCGTCACAAGCAACATCCTCAAAATCTGACAGTGTTCCCAGTTCCAAGGCTTCATAGAACAGCCGTTAGCAGATGATACTTCTGCTAACGCTGTCATTGGAATTGTCAGAATTAAACCTCCAGGCGTTTTTCTAACTCAGCAACCAGTTCAGGCCAGGCCGACGGATTATTTCCGCCACACTGCGCGATTGTCGGGCTACCGCCTCCCTTGGCAGATATGATGGGTGCCAGTTCTTTCACCAATTGACCCGCCTGCAATCCAGGGTTTAAATCCTTTGAGGTCGCAATAACCACTGAAATTTTGTCAGCTTCAGCCATTTTTGCAAGCATAATCAAACCAGAACCCATCGTCTTCTGAAGGGCAACGGCTTGTGATTTCAGCTCCACATCTTCTGCTACTTTCATGATCAAAGTCTGGATGTTTCCGATGGTTTTCACCTGGGAAAGCGATTCAGACGCAGCCGTAGCCTGCATCTCTTTTTGTAGTTGATCAATCAATTTTTCTCTCTCTTTCGATTGGGAAAGCAGTTGATCGATCCGATCTACAACATCTACCTGTGGGACCTTAAATTTTTGCGCGATATCATCCAGTATGCGGACATTCTGCTGAACATACTCAAGGGCTTTTTTACCCGTCAGAGCTTCAATTCGCCTGATACCAGCCGCGATACTTTCCTCGGTAAAAATTTTAACGAATCCGATATTACCCAGACGAGAAGTATGAGTACCACCACACAACTCTTTGCTTGCGGAACCTGCTGAGACGACTCTGACTTCGTCACCGTATTTCTCACCAAATATTGCCATAGCGCCAGTTTTCATCGCTTCATCAAAAGACATTTCCTGAACTTCGACGTCAATGTTTTCGAGAACCCGCTGATTGACAAAGTTTTCCACATCCAAAAGCTGTTCTTTGGAAACCGGTGTGTAATGACTAAAGTCAAATCTGAGTTTTTCGTCGTTGACCAGAGAGCCTGCTTGTTTGACATGATCTCCTAAAACCGCTCTCAACGCGGCTTGTAACAGGTGTGTTGCGGTGTGATTGCATTCAATTTCACGGCGCCGGCTCAGCGAAACTTTAGCTGTCACAGCTCGATTTGTTTTAATATTGATTTCCGGGGCAGTTGTGCTGACCACTTTCCCGAAAGCAATATTTAATCCTGCCATGGGACTTTGTGTATCATAGACAAGGATTCGAAATTCATTGTGAAAGATTTCCCCCTTATCTCCTACCTGACCTCCGGATTCGGCGTAAAATGGTGTTTCTGCCAGCACAATTTCAAGCTTGTCATCTTTGGACAAGGTATCGGATGGTTGGCCATTTTTGATAATTGCTGAAATCTTTGTTTGAATTTCTGTTTTTCGATCGCCCTGAAAGCGGTTCCCCAGATTATTTTCCATCAGATCGAGGTAAACAGCACTGACTTTCAAGTCGATTTTTTTGCTGTCCTGAGCGGTTTTGGCCCGCTTTCTCTGTTCGGCCATCGCCGTTTCAAAGTCCACCCGGTTATATGTGAAGCCTTGGTCCTGAAGAATATCTTCTGCCAGATCAACTGGAAATCCGTAAGTGTCGTAGAGTTTGAATATCTCTTGACCTCCGATTTCAGTCGCATTTCTTTTCTTATGCTCATCCAGCAGATCGCCGAGAATCTTCATCCCCTGATTCAGTGTCGAACTGAACCGCCGCTCCTCCTGCTCAGTCAGAATTTTGATATATCCTTGTGACTCTTTAATCTCAGGGTAGGCATCTGACATCGACAAAACGAGATCATCAACCAATCCGGCGAAAAAGCCAGGTAAATATCCCAATTCCTTCCCATGTCTTGCAGCTCTCCGGATAATTCTTTTTAATACATATCCTCGGCCTTCATTGGCTGGTATAACACCGTCTGCGATTAGAAAAACAGTTGCTCTGATATGGTCTGCGATCACACGTGCTGAAACGATGCTCTCTTGTTTTGAACCACTTGGATGGGGTGCCTCCTGCAATACTTTGTTGACGAGCCCACTGAGCAAGTCTGATTCGTAGTTGGACTTAAAAAACTGTACCACAGACGCAATCCGTTCAATACCCATACCTGTGTCTATGCTGGGTTTCGGAAGCGGCGTCATTGAACCATTATTTTCCCTGTTGAATTGCATAAAGACCAGATTCCAAATTTCCAGGAAGGTTCCGTTGTCTTCTTCAAGTGATTTTTGTACGGTATAACCATCCGCCATTGGCTCCAGCTGATAGTGGATTTCAGAACAGGGTCCGCAGGGTCCGGTATCTCCCATAGACCAGAAGTTTTCTTTTTCCCCCAGTCGACCGATTCTCTCCTTTGGAATGCCAATTTCCTCATGCCAGATATCAAAAGATTCCTGATCCTCGTCAAAAACCGAGACAACAAGCTTATCCTGCTGCAGTCCAAGAACGTCAGTCAGATACTCCCAGGCAAAGGCAATCGCTTCTTTTTTAAAATAATCTCCAAACGAGAAATTCCCCAGCATTTCAAAAAATGTATGGTGACGATCGGTTCGCCCGACATTCTCAAGATCATTATGTTTTCCTCCGGCTCGCATGACTTTCTGTGAAGTAACTGCCCGATTGAACTCAGGTTTTTGATTCCCTAGAAAGTAATCTTTAAACTGATTCATGCCAGCATTCGTGAACAGGATCGTAGGGTCGTTATGCGGCACCAGAGAAGAACTGCGGACGTGTTTATGTCCTTTGGATTTGAAAAACTGGATAAAAGATTGGCGAATTTCATTGCCTGTCATGGCCATTAAGTACTCCAAATATTATTATTTACTGATTCTTACGACAAATATATGAACACGCGATATTGGGATACACCCGTATTTAGTCTGGTAATTGATAAACGGTTTTTCTACTTACACCGTCTTTCCGAGGGTGCGCCGGGGGAGGTGAAAATGATTTGGACTTTTCCGGAGAACGATCCCTTGTTTTTACCTGTTACCTATTTTTATCAAATCGGTTAGAAACCAGCTAGTGCAATCGCGAAAAATTTGTTATCAACAATAGACTTGTGTCGCATTCCCTAAGGATAGCTCGATTTTTCGCGACGTGTCATCCCGAAAAAACGTTGTGAAAGCACGAAACCTGGACGAATGGTTGCTTTTGATGACACTGACATTCAACCACAAAAACCTCAATTGCAAATAAAAAATCATGTCTGATCAACGAAAAGCGATTTTCCTGGATAGAGACGGTGTTCTGATACACGATGTTCACTATCTTTCCAAACTTGAAGACATACAGATTTATCCGGATGTTCCAAAAGGATTGAGACGTTTACAGGATTTTGGTTATCTTCTCGTTGTTGTCACAAATCAATCTGGAGTTGCCAGAGGGTATTTCCCTCAAAAATTTGTCAGGGAGTGTCATGACAGAATAAATCAGCTGCTTGAAGTCCATCAGGTTCAGCTTGACCATCTCTATTACTGCCCTCACCACGTCAGCGGTCTTCCACCGTATAACCTAAAGTGTGATTGTCGAAAACCCGCTCCGGCAATGATTCAGCAGGCTGAAAAGGAATTGAATCTCTGCCTGCAAGCCTCGGTTATGATTGGTGATAAACGAAGCGATGTAGAGTTGGCTATCAATGCAGATATTAAGGGCATCCTTCTGACAACAGGACAGGGAGCCTCAACTTCTCAGTCAGTGGCTCAAGATTATCCGTCTATTCCTATTTTTCCGTCATTTACCCAGGCTGTAGATTATATCATTGAAGCAACGGACATTTCACTCCTTCAATGAATGTCGCTATTAGAGCACAGGCCTGCCTCCTGCATCATAGCACAGATTGTAACTATTCATCACATTACCTGAGGCGAGGGGATCATGAACTCGCTATACACTGGAAAATGATCTGACACCACCACATCCAATATTTCAGAACTGAGTACACGAACGCCGTTCATGCTGAATATATAATCCAACCGAGCATAGGATGGAAACTGAGTCCAGAAAGTAAATCCGCCCCAGATGTGCTTTTCGAGATAACTATCAACAGCAATTTTAGATAACTTCTGCACAACGAGGGACGATGGGGTGGCGTTCAGGTCACCGCCAAAAACAATCGGTCCCCTTAGATTTTTCAAATAATCAAGAAAAAAATCGATTTCTTTCAGCTGCACGCCAAAAACATAAATTCCCCATTTGAATGCTTCTGACAGCGTCCGGTCAGCGGGTCGTCCAGCGAGAAATCGAATCGATATGGCATGAACCGGCGTCCCACCCACATCAATTCTGGCATGTACGAAAGAACGATTGGGATTCAGATGTTGGTTACTGATTTTATTCGGCTCACTCAGTGATGCTTGTTTTGACGGCAGAACCACTTCTTTAAAATCGAGGACAGGCAGGCGGGAAATTAGGGCGGTTCCTTCCTGTCGTCCCATATGAAAGGTCCAGGGTTGGAGTTCCTTTTCCAGAATATGGCGTTCCTGGATTGATAAAATGTTCTCGGATAGCAGGTAAAGGTCTGCATCCATATCCTTGATTGCTGTTATGACCTTTTTTAGATCGTATGAGTAGTAACGAACATTCAAAGCGATAACAGACAATTTGTGACCTTTCTGCAACTCTGGTTGTTTTGATGTCTCAGCGCTGTTGAATGAAAAATCACCAAATGAGATAAAAAACAGCAGAAAAACAAGCAGTAAAATGGTGGAACTCTTTCTGGCACCGATCATCCAAAACAGCAGTACCAGCGGTAAAACAAAAAAGACAAACCCGTAAGGGGGGAAAAATCCCAAAGCATTAATCTTTGAATCGATCGGAAAATAATTGAAATACACCATGACCCAAACCATCATGGCTAAAAGAATCAAGCATCCAAAGGTACCACCTAAAAAACGAATAGCATTTCTTATCATATTCTTCTCGATTCAATTTGGAATGGTTCAGGGATTTCAACTTTGAGGATGGTTCATTCAGAGTAAACAGAATGATGATTCTTTAAACCGGAGAATAGTTGCAATTTTTTAATACTTTAACTAGGATTAAAGCGATTTTTTCCGTTTGTATGGTTGCTCCCTGGGGCGATGAATTCTGTTGTGAAAATCCAAACCGGAAAAAGCACTGCCAGAATCAAGAGTTGCTACTGCAGCTCATTGATGTAGTCCTGTTTGCATATTTCACTACAAAAATTATTCTCTTTGTGATTGATGAGGGTGGTCTCTTTAAAAAAACCACCGCACTGATCACATTTTATCAATTCCGTCGTCCCATCCAGTATACTCGGCTTCTGAAAGCTTTCAAGTGCCAAATAGACGCCATTTTTGACAACCTTAAAAATTAAATACCCGGCTGTTAAGTAAATCAGATATTTTAGCATAAAACACAAAACCCCTGAATGTGATATTAGATTTGTGCATAAAAAGCGGGTTTATTGCTGTTAAACGACATTCAGTTTAACAATATGAATTCATCCAGTAAAGAAACTCACTCAAAATCAGATGAAATCTGGCATTTGTCACAACAATTAGGAATTTCGATCTGGAAGAATCTTCTGTCATTGCCAGAGAGCGACGATAATCACACTCCCGCTTTGATAAATCTGGAACGCTCAATACAGTTTACTTTTGTTGTACAGAGTGCCGAACGGGACGGCCTCAAGGCACAGATATTCGTTTCAGAAAAAACGAATCTGATTTCTCTTTGTAAATATCTCCCATTTTTATTCAAAAGATATCAGATTTTTCTGTGTGCCGATAATCTCATTCAACAGAGGATCCTCGCCTTTTCTCACGATGAGATGTTGCAAGAGGACAATCAGGCTAAAAAAAACCTTAGCTATTTGTTGGAAAAAGCCGCGCAGGATAATGCATCTGATATCCATATCGAGAGTCTGTCAGGCACAAAACAGGTACGGATGCGGATCGACGGGAAACTTAAAAAAGTTTCACTGCCAGAACAGATTGATGAACGACTTTTCATAAAGATCAAACTTCACTCAAGAATGGACATTGCACAAAAAAGGGCACCTCAGGATGGACACTTTCCTTTTATCAGCAGTTATGGGAAGCATTTTGATCTACGCGTGTCCACTGTACCTGGAATTAACGGTGAAAAAATTGTCCTGCGGCTGCTGCCGGCCACATCCGTTCAGTTTTCTATGGAGGAAATGGGATTTTCCAGTCGCCATATCGCCATAATTAAAAAATGTATCCGTGTAAAAACAGGCATGATTCTGTTCACAGGCCCCACCGGATCAGGTAAAACAACGTCTTTGTATTCAATTTTAAAGGAGTTGCAATCAGAAGCCCTGAATATTCTTACGATCGAAGATCCAGTCGAATACAGATTGAACGGCATAACCCAGGTGGAAGTCAATAATCTAGCCGGTATCAGTTTTGCGTCTGCCTTACGTTCCTTTCTGCGGCAGGACCCGGATGTGATACTTGTGGGTGAAATTCGAGATACCGAAACAGCCCAAATTGCGGCTAGAGCTGCGCAAACCGGTCACCTCGTTCTTTCGACACTGCATAGTAATAATGTGTTTGAGGCTATTCATCGTTTGAAAAATCTGGGCGTCAAAGGGGACGATATCGCGACATCATTGAAACTGTTGGTATCGCAACGGTTAGTTCCACGAAGTTGCAACTGCAATATGAGCCCTGACTGTCAGTTGTGTTCGGGCAAAGGTGTTTCAGGACGAATCCCGATTTTAGAAACACTACAGATCTCTCCCGTTATTAAAAAAATGCTATCATATGAAGAAGCATTATCAGATATTGAAAAAATTTCTTTTTCAGAGGGGTTTGTCTCCATGCGGGATTTTGGTACAAAACTGGTTGCAGAAAACACAATTAGCGCCATTGAACTGGATTCAATTTGTCCTGCTGGTTAGGTTCTCTCACATTAATCAGTTTTGTAAGATCTCATTCTAAACCATAAAATACCATGGAATCGGTTTATCTTTGGAAGGCAATCACGTTAGAAGGTACATCCGGTCACGGAATCGCAACCGGATATGCCAAAAAGAGTGTTTGGAAACTTCTAAATCAGCAAGGATATTATCAGATATCGCTGGATACAGTTCTGAGGGATCAACTGAGAATTGCTCTGAAGACCGGTGATCTCATCTACATTTTGGATTCATTTACATCCATTTTGGATGCCGGCATTTCAATTGTTGAAGCACTGGAGATGATGGTTGATGATCGCAGATCAATAATTGTGCGCTATGTTTTTCTGAAACTTAAGTCGGACCTGCATCAGGGAAAATCTCTTGAAGAAGGTTTTTCGGAACTTTCGCCTCTTTTTTCAAATTTTTTCATTGCCATGATTCGTTTATGTGAAAAAAGCGGCAAACTAAGTCAGGGATTACACGATTTACAAGCTTTCTATCAACATCAAGAAAACAGGTATCAGGAGCTTGTACGAATTTTTCGATACCCAAAAATAATATTCAGCATGATAATTCTGATGAGTCTGGGAGTGATTGTTTTCGTTGTTCCAATGTTCAGCAATGTCTATGCGCTTTTCAAAGACGAACTGCCAATTTTGACTCAGATGATGGTCAATCTATCTGGTTTTTTCCATCAAAACAGTTTGATGATCATTGCGGTCTTTATGGGAATTGCGGTCTGGGGGTACCTGCCTGTAATTCGATTTTTTCATCCCTGGATCCTTTTATCACAACAACTGCAAAGAGTGCTGCAGTCGAAAGAGGATCCATTTTTATACGCCCACGCCATGTCGCTGCTCTTGGAAAGTGGGCAGTCGGTAAATCAGGCTACAAAGCAGGCCACAGAGTGTATGTCGGAAAAAAACCGCAAACATGGCCATCTCTTAACCCAAAGACTCAATTCCGGCCTCGCATTTTCTGAAGCTTTTCAGAGTTCGCGGTGGTTTCCCCGTTCATTTCAGCGCTTTATAGTCCCAGCGGAAAAAACCGGTTTGCTGAAGTTGGGATTTGAACAGATTTATACATATATAGACCGCAAGCGCGAAGCCCAGTTCGAAAAATGGAGTCGATTTATTGAGCCTCTGCTGATGTTGATCCTGGGGGCGGTGACATTAACATTGCTGCTCTCCATTTATCTGCCCATTTTCGATTTGGGCAATAGAATCGGCTAATTTGAATTCAGTCTTCATTTCTGTTCTTCTGACATCCGGATTCTTTTAAGCAGCGCTTTGACCTTTTCAATGGACTTAACTCCCGGCGATTCCTCAACTCCTGAAGATACATCTATTCCGTAAGGCTGGACAGATTTTATGGCTTTTTCGACATTTTCAAGATTGATACCCCCAGCCAGGATGATCTCATAACGGTCAGGCAACTGATCAATTATATGCCAATCAAACGTCTTGCCAGTTCCGCCAAAATCCTTGTCCGACCAAGCGTCCAGCAGAATATAATTGGCTGGAAACAGGGCGGTTTGATCTAAATCTGCGGGATCCCTGATCCGGAATGAGCGGATCCAGCTAATCCCATTTTCAGTCAGTTGTCGGCAGTAATCCGGAGATTCATCCCCAGACAGTTGTGCCAGGTCCAGTCCGGATTGCAACATTATTTCAGTCAGGTCTGCAATCGACTCATTAACAAATACACCAACGGTTTTCACAAATGGTGGCAGAACGTTGATGATTGAACGTATTTTATTTGGCTTAATATATCTTGGGGATTTCTGGTAGAGAATGAAGCCCAGGGCATCGACATTAAGAGCGGCGATCGCCAGTGCCTGTTCTTTTATCGTGATGCCGCATATTTTGACCCTGACCCGTTTCATGACATTTTCCCGAGTAAGGTTGCAATATAAGCCCCTGGATCCGGTTGACGCATGAGCGTTTCCCCCACTAAAACCGCATCAAATCCATTTTCATGCAGGATTCGGCAATCCGCTGTAGAGTGAATTCCGCTTTCGCTGACGCAAGTGACATGTGACGGAATCAGCTTTTTAAGATTGATCGACTGCTGAATATCTGTTTCAAAAGTAGCTAGATTTCTGTTATTAATTCCAATGAGATGACAATTCAGTTTCAGTGCGACATCCAGCTCCTTCTTTGTGTGTACTTCGACAAGTGTTGTCAGCCCGAATGCTGCAGCTGATTTTTTAAAGTCTGCCAACTGTTTCTCGGACAGGATTGAAACAATCAGAAGGATGGCATCAGCTCCCAGATCATAGGATTCTCTGATCTGCCGTTCATCAACAATAAAATCTTTTCTCAATAGGGGAATATCCACTTCCTGCCGAATTGCCTTCAAATAATCCGGGTGTCCTTGAAAATACATTTCCTCTGTCAGGACACTGAGACAATTTGCCCCTGATCTTGAGTAAGATTTCGCTATCTGAAGTGGATCAAAATCCTGGCGAATTACCCCTTTTGAAGGAGAGGCTTTTTTAATTTCAGCAATAATCGCGAGGGATTCATCTTTTAAAGATTTGATGAAATCCAAAGGGATGCGATGATCCGCTTCGGATTTCTTAAGCTGGTCCTTTCTGATTCCAATAAGTTTATTGGCAATCTCCTTTTTCTTATCTTTTACGATCTGATTGAGAATACTCATGATATCTGTTTTATGTTAGCTCTTGAACCATGACTTTTTAAAGCGGCTATGCTGGTCAGATGCCACCGTCTGTTTCAAGTGAAAATCGATTTATTCTTAAAATGACTGGGTAACACTTGCCAGATGGTCAATGACCCGGGTACCGACACCGTCGGAGATAAGTTGCTCCGCTTTCGTTATCCCTGCTTCGAGAGAGCAGTCATCTGCTGCTGCTATCGCAAAACCGGCATTGATTGCAACAATATCTCTTTTTGGACCCTTTGTATCACCGGAGAGGATATCTCTGGTGATTTTTGCATTTTCAGATGCACTCCCGCCACAAATGGCTGTTAGCCCCGCCTTCTGATAACCATATGTCTCCGGATCAAAAATAAACTCACTGATGGTGCCATCACGCTTGAGCCGGGCAGCTTTTGTGTCACCAGCAATACAAACTTCGTCCAGGCCGCTGAGCCCTGAAAAAACAAATGCAGATTCACTCCCCAGATCCTTCAGGACACGAATTACTTTGGAGACCAACTGGTGTGAATATAGGCCGATAATTTGAATATTCGCACCCGCTGGATTGGTCAAAGGACCCAGCATATTAAATATTGTTCTGACAGCGAGTTCCTTGCGTATCGGCCCCACATTCCGCATGGACGAGTGCAGAGCAGGTGCAAATAGAAATCCTATTCCCACTTCAGCGATGCAATGTGCTACCTGACCCGGATTCAAATTGATATTAACCCCCAGGGCTTCGAGTAGATCAGCACTGCCGCTTTTAGACGTCATCGAGCGATTTCCGTGCTTTGCAATTTTGTACCCAGCTCCTGCCAGTAAGAGGGCGACTGTCGTTGAAATATTAAACGATCCGGAGTTATCACCTCCCGTACCGCAGGTATCTATCAGGAGGTCGTATCTGACCGGTATTTTCGTCGATTTTTCACGCATCACCATCGCACAGGCAGTCACTTCTTCAACTGTTTCTCCTTTCATTCGTAATGCAACAAGCATTGCTGCTGTTAGACCGACTGTAACTTCCCCTTCCATAATCCGGTTCATCATCCAACTTGCCTCATCGAAAGTCAGATCTTCCCTGTCTAAAAGTTTTTCAAGAAGGTTTTTGGTCTTCATTGCTCTCCATTTGGTAATGAATCCATAAGATGGTTATAAAAATCAACCTGCCCAGTGTAGCTAGTCTGAATATTTTTAAGCATATTAGACTGAGCCTATATTTACAAGATCAAGCTCTACCGAAACCGTTAGTCGTAAAAAGATGTCTTCCATATGGGATAGCCGTCTGGAAAAAACACCTGGTAATCAATGTTAAGGATCGTTATCTCGACTATTCGTGGGTTAACGATTCCTGTTTAAGATCCGGCCAGCCTCACCGTGATCAATAGGACGAGACATTACCCAACAAGCCCATTTTTAACATAATTAACTTTTTTGAAAAATAGTTGTTCATTTTTACATTTCCTTTGATGGTCATCTGCATAGAAATGGGCTAAACTGGAAGGCAGCTTTTGATACTCTATTTCAAATATCAGGTCCAAGTTCATAGCATTAGGCTATAAGCACAAGTATACTTTTTCTGAGGATTTAAAATAGGAATGCTTTTTGAAATGCTTTCACCTGAAAAATAGGCATTTTATCAATCGTTTACTCTATCTAAGACCAGTCGTTAGGTTACAACTCGATGAGGAAACACATGAATTCTTCCGCTAATATTCTCGTTAAGTAAGCCTAGAATACTGATATAATTTTCAAAAAGGAGTCGAATGGAATCCAGTGGTGTCGGTTACAAGCCATTGAAAAGTGTATATCGACCCGGGCTATCTTCAATAGATCGGTTGAAAAAAACGGTCGTTGGCCAGCAAGAGATTATTGCCGGGATTTTAACTGTACTGGAAGAGTCTGCCGATAAATACTCTCCAGATAATACGCTGTTTGTCGGACCGCGTGGAATTGGTAAAACGCACCTGTTAAAATTACTGGCAGATAAAATAGCTAGATCCCGGTCCTTGATGAACCAATATGTGCTCATTACTTTTCCAGTTGATAATCATGGAATCACCTCTTTGCCATTACTACTGCTGAAAATTATAAAACAGCTCAAGGAATCAACTAACGACAAGCACTGGGAAAAACTACTGGTTGTATGTCAGAAGTCAAATGATGATACGATTCAACAACGCGTGACTAAATCTCTGAAGGAATATTATCAGGATAAAGGCCGACGTTTTCTGATCCTTTTCGAAAATTTTGACGCATTTTTTGTCGACCAGAAAAAGAACAAAGAAATTATCGATGGGTTTGCTGGATTTCTTTCTCAATGCGATACGGCAACGTTTATCGGCACAGCAGCAATGGCAAATGGGAACAACACTTCTTACAAGATCCCACCTTTCAATCTATTTAACGTTCATCCATTGTTTGAACTGAACTTAGAGCAGACCCAAGAATTGATTTTCAAGCATCTAAAGTATGATCAGCAAACGGATCTTTTACAAGGATTTGGCAACCTTGCTTCAAAGATACAAGCACTTCATCAATTCACAGGTGGAAATCCCAGATTAATTTTGCTGCTTTATAAACTGCTGACGGATGAAGATTCACAAGGTATCAAATCATTGTTTGAAGAACTATTGGACAGAGTGACACCTTTTTATCAAGAGAGGATGCTTTCCTTATCGGCAATTGACCGCTCGCTTCTTGCGACCCTTGCATCTCTTGAAACCAGATACAATACAAATACAAGTCTAACCAGGGAACTTAGAATTTCGGCAAAGCAATGTCACTTAAGCACCAGTCGGCTCCTTGACCATGGACATTTGACCACATCAATTCATCCCAAAAACAGGCGCTCAAAAATATTTCATATTAAAGAAGGATTTTTCGACCTCTGGCTGGCCATTGGACAACTTGAGGACCCTAAACGATTTCTGCCATTTCTGGGGGAATTTCTGAAAAAATGGTATTCCAGCAAAACGGGCAGAGAAAAAAAACGTCAGCAGCTTTGGCATTCGTTGCAAATATCAGAAGCAAATGGAAATACAAGTCATATCGATAATGTAGAGAGCATGTTGAACTATCTGGCCAATATCGGAAGTGAAGAAGAACAGTGTCAGAATCAACTTGAGCTCTGCTATCATTATGCTTCTATCGGGAAAGCCCAGACTGTCAAAAATATGTTGAAATCCGTCAGAGCAATAATGCCTGAAAGCTCTACTTATGAATGGGTTTCAAGCAATATTGAGCAAATCCGAAAAGATGGGCTAATAAAAGATCATAAAGAGCTATTGAGCGATCTTTTCGATTGCTGGAAACTTCAGCGAACAGAAACATTCGATCAATTGGTACCTCAAGCGATTAAAGTCACAACACGCTTTGAAGAAAATGGCTATCATCAACTTAACATTGCCTTTCTGGAAGACACCATTAAGCTGTTGAAAAACGTTTCTCATCGTCTGCTGTTATATGTCAGAATAGCTGGAAGTCAAGAAAAAGAAGAGCTGTTGAATGATGCAATTGCTACATGGAATAAGGTACTGAAGATAACAGACGAGACAGGCGATCTTAAATCCAAAGGAACAACACTGAATAATATTTCACAGATTTTTCAAGATCAGGAGAACTACAGCGCTGCTCTCGATTATCTGGAAAAAGCGCTGGAGATTTTGAAAAGAATCAATGATTTTGATGGACAATCGACAACACTGAATAACATTGCCACAGTCTATTATACTCAGGGCTATTATGAAAAAGCCCTGGAATACTTTGAACAAACTTTATCTATCGTGCAACATACCAGTGATTTTCCACTCAAAGCGATTACGTTGAGCAATATCTCATTTATCTATAAAGTTCGAGGCGAATTTTTAACAGCCATCAATTGCCTGGAGCAATCATTATCAATAATGAGAAAGATTGGTAATAGCAGTGGAGAAGCAAAGACCCTGATTAACATATCACAGGTTTATGAGGAGCTTGGTGATCTGGAACGTTGCGACGAATTTTTTCAACTCTCCCTGCAAATCATGCAGGAAAACCAGGCATACGAAGATGCATGTGATGCTTTGCTGAGTATGGGCAAAGCATTTTGGAAGGACAACAATCATGAAATGGCACTATCAAACTGGTCACTTTTGAAAAAGCTGGCACTTGAAAACCACCTTCCGGACAATCTCGAAAAACTTAGGGAGTTGACCCAATCGCTTGGTATCGATGAGCTAAAATTTGTAACCGAAATTGGTTGAATATACCCACATTTGATTCAAGACCGTTCGTTAATCAGCAATTGAAACTGATTTTCTTATTCCGGGCTTGCCCCTTTGTGAAAAATCCTCGACATTTAAATGAATCGTAGCGGGTCAATTATGATTGAGATAACGAATGGTCTTGAAAGAAAACCGTCAGTTAAGAGAGAAGCTAAAATTCTGGTTGTCAGGTGTATGGTGTCCGACTCTGTTTTTATCTGTACTTCTGTTCCTGGTTTCCCCCACAGCAGCAATCAGCCAGTCTCAAGTCAACCGTGATCCCGATACCAGTCAACTTGACTATGTTAAAAAGCTATATGAACACAATGAATACCACCGTTCCATCAGTGAGATTCTCAAGATAAAATTTCAGTACCCCGAAACATCAGAAAAGAGAATGCTGGATCTTTATCTTTTAAAGAATTATTACCAGCTGAAAAAGTATAAATTGGTTGATACGACCGCTTCTGAGATGCTTTCGGAGAACGAAAATTTTTTCGACAAGCAAACCCGGAGGCAACCCACTCTCATCATGATGACATCGCTTTTACACCAGGGGCGTGAAAAGCGGGCACAACATATCTGGGAGAAATATGTAAAAGAGGATACAGCAGCTGTTTTTCCATCTTCCAATACGTTTCCAAATCTGACCGACCCAAATCGTGCTTCGTTCTACTCCGGTATTCTGCCGGGATCCGGCTTTCTGTTTAGTCAGGAGTATGGAAAAGCAGCCGTTTCTTTAGTGCTGAATCTAATCTTTATTGCAGGCAGTTATCATGCTTTCACACAACAACAGTACGGTATTTCCGGTCTGCTGATGTTTTTTGAAATCAGCTGGTATTTTGGCGGGAAAAAAGCTTCTGCTGAAGCAGCCCGTCAGTTTAACTACAGTCATATCAGTCGCATGCAGCAGGTTTGGATTCAAACACAGCTGGAAAATAACGGTCTCTCAGATCTTACGCGTGATGCTGATGAATAAATCAGACATAATTTCGTTTTTAGAAATAGTTGATTAATTGTCAATCTCATGAAAGTACCCCTTTAACTATTCAATATGATGAACTCTATCCTGAAATCAAATAAATTGCACAATGTCTGTTATGATATCCGTGGTCCTGTTCTGATTGAGGCAAAAAGGCTGGAAGAAGAAGGCCATAAGATCATTAAACTGAACATTGGTAATCCTGCGCCTTTTGGGTTTGAGGCCCCGGATGAAATTATCCATGACATGATAATCAATCTCCCGGCGTCCCAGGGATATTCGGATTCCAAGGGTCTCTATCCAGCCAGGAAGGCGGTCATGCACTATTGTCAGGAAAAAGAGATCGATGGTGTCACGATTGAAGATATTTACCTGGGGAATGGTGTCAGTGAGCTCATTGTCATGGCAGTACAGGCGCTTCTGAATGATGGTGATGAAATACTGGTTCCATCTCCAGATTATCCACTTTGGTCTGCTGCGATCAGTCTCTGCGGTGGCAAAACAGTCCACTACCACTGCGACGAAGAATCTGAGTGGTATCCGGACTTGGCAGATATTGAAGAAAAAATTACAAGAAAAACCAGGGGTATCGTTATCATAAACCCCAATAATCCAACCGGATCTGTTTATCCTTTAGAAATCTTGGACAAAATTATTCACCTGGCCAGAAAGCATAATTTAATTATCTTTTCAGACGAAATATATGACAAGATACTTTATGATGAAGCGGACCATATCTCCATAGCGTCGCTGGCTGACGACCTCCTGTTTGTTACATTCAACGGTTTATCAAAAACCTATCGTGTAGCGGGATTCAGGTCGGGCTGGATGATCATCAGCGGTGCAAAACGGTATGCATCAGATTTTATTGAGGGCTTGGATATCCTGGCCAACATGCGCTTATGTGCGAATGTTCCAGCTCAGCATGCTATTCAGACTGCTTTAGGGGGATATCAAACGATAAAGGATCTGATAGAACCGGGCGGAAGATTGTTAAAGCAGAGAGACCTGGCCTATGATTTGATTTGCAGTATACCTGGAGTATCCTGTGTTAAACCCAAGGGAGCACTATATCTATTTCCCAAAATTGATATTCGAAAAATCCCTATTTTCGATGATGAAAAGTTTGTTTTAGATCTTTTATTGGATAAAAAGATCCTCCTTGTGCATGGAAGCGCTTTTAACTTACCTACAACCGATCATTTTCGCATCGTATTCCTACCCCATCTGGATAAAATTGAAGTGGCCATAGAAAAAATTGGCCAGTTTCTGGATGGCTACCACCAGTAACATTTTTGGATATCGAAACACACTCGGTTCCAGTTAACTAAAGCGCTTGGCTATGAAAATAGGTAGTTCCCCAGATATCTTGCTGGTCACCCCACCCTTAACACAAGTCAACACCCCTTATCCGGCAACTCAGGTATTAAAAGGTTTTTTGAGTCAGCGTAACCTGAACGTCTTTCAAATCGATTTAGGGCTTGAACTTTTCCTGCACCTGCTGACACCCGAAAATCTAAAAGCGCTTTTTAAAATCGTCAGGGAACAACCCTCCGACCACACACCCGCAGTTCTTCGCACTCTGAAGCTGGAAAAGGTGTACTTGAACACCGTTTTGCCTGTCATTCGTTTCTTGCAGAACAGAGACCCGACACTAGCACATAGAATTGTCTGCGAAGGTTTTCTACCAGAGGGTCCACGTTTCGATACGCTTGAAGAAATGGATTGGGCGTTTGGTACCCTCGGAATTCAAGACAGAGCCCGGTTCACAGCAACTCTTTATCTTGAAGACATTGCTGATCTTGTTAAAAATTTTATTTCTGAGAGGTTCGGATTCAGTCGCTATGCCGAAAGACTGGCGCTGTCGGCAACCTGGTTTAAACCGATCGAAGACGCACTGCAGGGACCAGATACTTTGCTTGAGCGATTAATGTTGGAACGGCTTGATCACTACCTGAAAACCCAAAAACCTGATCTAGTCGGATTCACGATCCCGTTTCCGGGGTGTCTATACAGTGCCTTAAAGTGTGGACAGTTTATCAAAGCCAACTACCCTTCCATGTCTATTATGATGGGCGGAGGATATATTAGTACAGAACTGAGAGATTTGAAGACCCCCTTGATGTTCAAATATACCGATTTCGTCTCCCTGGATGACGGGGAACTTCCGTCTCTGCAAATTGCCAAATACTTAAACGGAGAAGTTGATCAGTCCGAACTTAAACGAACTTTCTTCATCAAAGAAGGAAATGTCAGGTTCTCTGACAACCAGGAACTGTCGGACATTCCTTTTTCAAACTCGGGGGTCCCTGATTATCGAGACCTGCCGCTTGGTCAATACCTGTCGATTTTAGAGATTGCCAATCCGATGCATCGACTCTGGAGTGATGGTCGTTGGAATAAATTGACTCTGGCCCACGGCTGTTACTGGAAAAAATGCGCATTTTGTGATCTCAATCTGGACTACATCTCCCGTTTCGAAGCCATTCCAGCAAAACAATTGGTAGATCGTATCGAAAAAATAATCGATCAGACCGGCCAATCCGGATTTCATTTTGTGGATGAAGCCGCGCCGCCACACATTTTACTGGAACTTGCGATTGAAATCTTAAAAAGAGGCACTGTCATCACATGGTGGACAAACATTCGCTTTGAAAATCGCTTTTCAAAAGGACTTTGCGAACTGTTAGCAGCATCCGGATGTATTGCTGTTTCAGGCGGACTTGAGACTGCTTCTGACCGATTGCTGCAGAAAATGAAGAAAGGGGTCTCTGTTGCACAAGCAGCCCGTGTCGCCAATAATTTGCAAAACGCAGGAATTATGGTGCACGCCTATCTAATGTATGGGTTTCCGACGCAAACAAATCAGGAAACCATCAATGCGCTGGAGGTCATTCGACAGTTTTTTCACAGTGGCCTGATTCAATCCGCGTTCTGGCACAGATTCGCCCTCACCCAGCACAGTCCGATTGGGAATCAGCCTGAAAAATATGAGATTCAGGTTACAGATCCTGAACCCGGTGATTTCGCCTTAAATGATCTGCAGTTTAAAGACCCGTTGGGTGCAGAACATAGCCTCTTTTCAAACGGGTTAAACAAGGCTGTATATAATTATATGCATGGCATCGGCTTAGACTATCCTATGGACTTCTGGTTCGATTTTGACGCACCTGCAACAACCGTTGAACCTGCGACCATAGAAAATTATATTCAATCCACAGAAAAAAAAGAGAAAGAACGCCATCGGCTGTTGTGGCTCGGATCACTACCCGAACTGTCTATTCAGACAAAAGAAAAAAAAGGAAAAGTTTCTAAAAAATATGTACTGATATTAAACAATCGTGCAGAACAAAGAACAGTCAGTGTCTCTGAAAAAACAGGCGCATGGCTGATCAAGCAATTGAAAGCGACGTCTCCTAATCATCAGGATCTCATCACTCTCAGTGATTGGAAAAATAGTTATGAAACCAGTGTGAAAGGGAATTTTAGCGCTTTTTTAAAAACCGATCTCTGGAAATTATTAACCAAAAACGGGTTGTTGCTCTTATAAGCTCGATCCAGGATGTGTCATTTAGTTATTAGTCTGCAAAAACCTAACCGGACATTGCCATGCTGGATTTCTGCCTATCATACTTCTCATGTTGATGGACACACCTGAAATCGGTTCTAAATACATGGGAGCTGTTGGAGGTATGTTTATTTGTGTTGCGGAAATCGGAGGTGTATTGGGGCCTTTTTTCATGGGTGCTCTGGTGGATCTGACCGGAGCATTCTTTGTCGGAGCTCTCTTCCTGACAGGCCTGGGCCTGATCGTCTCTATCTTAGCATTGTCGTTAAAGTTAGAACGATACAGGTAGCACATCTCCAACAACCATGTGATGTAGCAAACTTACATAGCTCCAACTAATCTGGGAATTAATCCTTGAACCACCTGGATCAAAACAATGGCAATTACGGGTGTAAAGTCCATCCCGGCAATCGGTGGGACATTTCGCTCTAGGGGACCTAAAATCGGGTCTGTTATCCGCCTCAGTAAAAGGACCAATGGGTTATTCGGATTTGGCCGAATCCAGGATAATACGGCTCGAATGATAATCGCGTAGGTCAAAAAAGTCAGAACGCCGTCGATGAGGTTAATGATTGTATAAACAGGGTCATTCATTTTTTATTTCGTTTTAATGATGTTTGTTGTAAGGGTTGCGATTAACTCACTACTAGAGTGAGAACCGCTCTGTGGCACTATCCAATTTATGGTGCTATGGCAAACTCCCAATTCATCTCAATGGCCAACCAGTGAGGAAGAAGCATAATAGAACCGTAAAAACTCAGTCCTGCGTTTTCGATTAGATCTTTTATTCGTGGCGAAAATTGATTGGTTACTGTAATAATAGTCGCAAGAGGCACTGGATCATCTTCATTTGATTCCGGATCGTAGAAGGGGCGACAAGCTGGTGGATCCGAACTAACAAAATGTCTTCGGCATATGAGAGGCCTCATGGGATAGGCACTGCATTCGCCTTCTACCAACATGGGGCAGTAATGGTGGGTGTATAAAGAATTTTGTTCGTTTTCCCCGGTAGCATGTGGCCGCACGGGTCTGGTCTCATCCCATTTATGCCACTGATGTGTGCGAAGCCTCAGGTCCTCGATTTGGTCTGATGAAAATTCGTGCTGAATATATTGTGTTAGAGCTTGGGCTTCTGCAATGTTCATTAAGATGTGTTGTCCACAGCACTGAAAACATCCCGATTTACAGGTTGGAACAATACCCTCTTCGACGTACAGTCGTTTAAGCTCGCAATCAACCGCTTCGTCTACAGATGAGTAGACGCGATTAACGATATCTTCTTGTCGGAGAATCAGGGGACCACTATCTCGTTTGTCAGCAAATCTGTTATATACAACGGTATCCATGAGTCCCCCCCTTTATCACAAATTCCTGCAATGCATTTTGCCGTAGCCCCTGAATAGGTTAAGTAACTATCAACTAACCGGGGCTTTTAAGATTCTGCTCTGCAGCAGGTAACGAGATTTGGATGAAAAGGGGCTATGAGCTCACAAACCAAATGTGCTAAACCGCAGTCACATTTACAGCAGTAGGTCCTTTTTGCCCTTCTTCTATCTCAAAGGTAACTTGAGCGCCTTCAGCCAGCGTTTTAAATCCACTGGCGTTGATATTTGAATGATGAACGAATACATCAGGGCCATCTTCTTGTTCAATAAATCCAAAACCTTTTTTATCGCTAAACCATTTTACTGTGCCTTTAGCCATTGTTACAAACTCTTTTTATATATTCTTGGAATAACTAACGGGTTATTACTACTTTTTACTATGCGATTCATCTTCTATCGACTAAATATTTCTGTCAACCTATTTATCTCACCTACAATCAGGCTTCAAGTTCAATCCAATTCAAGATAGGCAAGGCTCTTTCATTTTAATGGAAATGAACAGTAACCTGAAGCTCGTTAGTTGGCTGTTTCGGGTTATTTTCGATAAATAAAGTTAATTGCAAATTGTGACGAAAACGTTACTGTCGTCTCTTTATGGACATTTTAGCAACATTACAGTAAGGTTATAAAACACAAATCACGATTTGATTTATTGTAGCGGTAACCAATTTGACCATTTTTTTGTTCACTGACTGCCAATGAATATCTTTAGAGCAGACGACAATCCAGACTTAAACTTTCAACCATAAGAAAACGTGAAAAGAGTATCCCTGACACCGGCGGTGTTTCATCTTCCGGAACGTGTAAATAAAATTTCAGAAACATATGGGAAACAGCCTATAGTCCCTCGGGGACCGGCCCTAAAGCCGATTTTGGATCGCCTACGAAAAAAAGTGTCTGATCAGTTAGATGTTTCAGACACTCATGAAACGGTTGTTTTTACTGCAGCTGGATCTGGAGCGATTGCTGCAGCTGTCGGATCCTGTATTGACGAGCGGGGTATTTTGATTATTGCCAATGATGTATACGGACATCGGCAGGCCGATTTTTGTGAGCAACTCGGCATTCGTACTATCCGCTACACATTGAATCCCGGAGTCAAACCTGACATCAGCGAGATTGAAGCGCTACTGAGGGAACATCAGCCCGGAACGGTTGGCATGGTACACGGCTGTACGAGTGTTGGCCTCCTCAACCCGGTTAAGGAAATCGGAGAGCTTACCCAGAAATTAAATATTCGACTCATGGTTGATGCCATTGCGTCTGTTTTTGTAGAGGAGATCGAGCTTAACAACTGGCATATCGATACGCTTATCTGTTCCACAAACAAGGGTCTCCATTCCAATCCAGACCTCTGTTTCTGTGTCGTGGAAAAGGGACTTCTGGAAGAGATATCAAACAGGCAGGGACGTATTCCTTATCTCGATATAGGGAAAACCTGGCTGGCCCAAAAAAGTGGCGGTCATCCCTATACAATCAATATCAGAGCTTTACTTGAATTCGAAGCAGCGCTTGACGACTTTATAGAAAGGGGTGGACTAAGTGCGAGAATTGGAATGTATCAGGATCGCTTGAAGATTCTGAGAGATGGTTATCAGAGATTAGGTCTTAAAGCCTTTTTGAAAGAAGGCATGGCGCAACAGAATATTGGTACTGCACTATTTCTGCCCGAAGGTGTTAATTATGATGATCTGGCCACGGCTCTGGCTCAATGGGATGACGGAAGTGAAGAGTGCTTTGAGATCTATTCGGCGCAGGGAGAATTGTCCGGAGTTGTTTTTAGGATCTTTAATATGGGAGAGTACAGCCTTAAAACCTATGAGCGATTCATTTCTGCCCTGGAATCTTGCCTCAAACAGCTACAAGCTTAATCCTCAGAACTCCCGGCAAATGGAGTTCGTCCCTCAAATGCTGTTGCCAGAGTATTTGAATCGGCGAATTCCAAGTCACCCCCGGCCGGCATGCCCCGAGCGATTCGTGTAATAACAGGGACCTTATCCTTAAACAGATCCATCAGATAATGAGCGGTTGCTTCTCCTTCCAGTGTTGGATTTGTCGATATCACTAATTCCTGAATTGGATTACGTTGGATACGATCCTGCAGCTCTGCGATTCTTAGATTCTCCGGAGTAATGCCCTGTAGTGGTGAAATAGCGCCTTGAAGTACATGATAAACCCCTGTGAATACGTTACTTTTTTCAATCGTAAAGATATTTCGGGGATCCTCAATCACACAGATCATTTCATGATTTCGGCGGGGATCAGCACATATATCGCAGATTTCCATATCGGTAAATCCAAAGCAGCATGAGCAGCTGCGAATCGCCTCTCTGGCTTTCAGGATTGAGGCCGCAAGAGCTGATGCGTCTTGTTCGGGGCGCAGCAGTAAAGAAAAAGCCAATCGTTTCGCGGTCTTTTTTCCGATACCCGGTAATTTTGCCAATTCGTCAATCAGTTGGATTAATGGGATGGGAAGATTCATTTTTTTATCAAATCGCCAAGATCAGGAATTTTCATATCCGTCATGAGATCTGACAAACCATCAGAAACCAGTTGTTTCGCCTGGCGAACCGCTTCGTTGTTAGCCGCACGCACCAGATCCTCCAGCGTATCAATATCATTCTTATCAACAATTTCCGGATCGATTTTAATTGACAGTGTTTCCAGGTTTCCATTCATCATAATGGTCACCATCCCACCCCCTACAGCAATTTCAACGGTTTTCGTTGCGGCTTCTTCTTTCTTTTTAGCCAGACTTTTCTGCATCTCCTTGGCTTTATCAAGAAGATCCTTCATATTGATTCCTTCCATCACCTTTTTCCTTCTTCTGTGTCATCTAATATGGTTATTTCTTGGATCTCTGCATCAGGAAATATCTTCAATATCTCCTGAGCATAGATATCATCTTTAGCAACTGCTTTAATCTCTTCGATCTCTTTTGCTTTTGCATTATCATGTTTGACTTGCAGAGAGTCGTCTAATCCATCATCACTTTCCTTAAATATAACCCTGATTGAGTCGTTAAAAAAATCTCTGGCAATCTCTTCAACCTTTGTGCGCTTGGTCTCAGTATAAACTTGAATGTTCTGGTAACCAATGACCAACTCCTTGTCTGTCAATTCCAGAACAACAGAATTCCGCAGCAGAGATACCAGTGAAACACTGGCATGATTGGCGACTTCATCAACGAAATTGCGCCATCTTTCTGATGTTTTGGATTCTTTCGGGCTAATAACCTCTGTTTTATCTTTTAAAACAACAGGAGGTGGTTTTTCGACATTTTCCCTCGAATTGTCTGAATTATCAGATTTTTGCCGTTCCGGGAGCTCACCGACTGGCGTGGGATGATTTGTTGTGCTGGTCAGGTTGACGGGGTCAATGACAGGCAGCGGCGCTTCCACGGCAGGTTTCCCCGCCGATTGTGTTTGCTGAGCCCTTTTTTCCGATGAGCCGGCATTATCGGGTTCCTGCACGGAATCGGGTCTTTCGTTTTCAATATGGGTCAGTTGATAGCGGGAATTTTTTTTTTACCCGCACTCCTGAGTGCCGTGATGATTTCTGCAACTCCCACTAAGGATTCGACAGAACACATTCTCATCAATCCCATTTCAACGCATATTTTAGCCTGAGTACTGCGTTTTATCTGACCCTCTATATCCAGTATAATTTGAAAATATTGCTGTAACGTTCCGATACCAACCTTCGCGGAAAGTCGCTTGTATAAGTCCAGCTGGTCCGGCAAAAAATCGTGCCAGTTTAAATCATCTTCGGGAACACTTTTTACGAGACTCAAATCTTTTACAACGCCCATTAGATCAATCACGATACGTGCAATGGATCTCCCTTTTGCAACCAGATTTTGAAACAGTGATATTACCTGTGCCACATCTTTCTCGATGATAGCTTCCAGTAGACCATCCAACTCTCTGGCATCGTTAAGTCCCAGAACAGTAATCACTTTTTCATCATCTACCAGGTCTCCACCGAAACTGATCAGCATATCCAACGTTGTTAACGCATCGCGCATACCGCCGGTCGCGCTCTTCGAAATAAGTTTCAAGGCGGAATCACTGACAGATATACCCTCTTTTTCCACAACCGATTGAAGATAGGTAACCATCTCAGGAATCGAAATGTTTGAAAAATCATAACGCTGACAACGCGAAATGACAGTAGTTGGGATTTTGTGGTGGTCCGTGGTTGCCAGGATAAACTTCACGTGTGATGGAGGCTCTTCAAGCGTTTTCAACAATGCGTTAAATGACTCCGTGGTCAACATGTGAACTTCATCGATGATATAGGTTTTGAATCTACACTTGGCGGGAGAAAACTTCACGTTTTCGCGCAGTTCTCTGATATGCTCTATCCCTCTGTTGGATGCGGCATCAATTTCAATGATATCAGTCGCGATACCCTGATTAATTTCGAGACAATTTTCACAGACGTTGCAGGGCTCATGTTCAACTGGCGCGTGGCAATTCAGCGCCTTGGTCAAAATTCTGGCACAACTGGTTTTTCCTGTTCCCCGTGGACCTGTGAAAAGAAAGGCATGTGCGACGCGGTCGGTTCGGATGGCGTTGATCAAGGTCTTCGAGATGTGTTCCTGCCCCACCAGGTCTTTAAATCTCGGTGGTCTGAGTTTTCTGGCTAGAACGAGGTAGGACATGTCTTTGATGCCGGTTTGAATGTTCAAGCGCTGTGTTGAAATTCTGATCAACTCTTTTTTTGAAAGTGATCCGTACACACCTTCCAGTGCTTAGTGCTGCTTCCTTTCGGACCTGGCACGGTTCACACCTTCCAATTGTACGGACCACCGTTGGTGGCGGAGAGACGGGGATTCGAACCCCGGAAACAGTTTCCCATTTACACGCTTTCCAGGCGTGCTCCTTCATCCACTCGGACATCTCTCCGCGATGTCTGATGAAGCCACCGCAGTTTTTTTCAACAAAAGAGATACTACCTGGCAATTGGGCGCAGGTTGTACCCCACTGAAGTGTTTTTCAAAACTGGTACACCCGAAGGGATTTGAACCCCTGGCCCCCTGTTCCGCAAACAGGTGCTCTATCCAACTGAGCTACGGGTGCAGATTTTTTGATGATTGGTTACTGGCGGAGAGACGGGGATTCGAACCCCGGGTACCCTTGCGAGTACAACAGATTAGCAATCTGCCCCGATCGGCCTCTCTGGCATCTCTCCGTTTTTGTTTTGCGACGCTACGACGTTTTCTTGAAAGTCTCTTCCTGTCAAACCCACTTTCTCAGCCAGACAGATCTTTAAGGCTGAGATAAGAAATTTAAATGAATCTAGCAGGAGCGCTGTAGGAAAAAATTCCGACTTGTCAAGGATGACAACATTCTGGAAGAGGGAGGGGGATTCGAACCCCCGATACTTACGTATAACGGTTTTCAAGACCGCCGGATTCAACCACTCTCCCATCCCTCCAGTTGATCTCTAATCATACGTTCTCATTTCGATTTTTGTCAAGCCTCTCATGTAGGGAATCAGCACTTCTGGTATTTTTATACTGCCATCTGACATTTGATTGTTTTCCAGGATGGCAACCACTGTTCTTCCAACAGCCAGGGCTGAACCATTCAGGGTGTGGACGTATCTCGTCTTTCCACCTTCATTCGGTTTAAAACGGATATTCGCTCTTCGTGCCTGAAAATCGGTACAGTTGGAGCAACTGGATATTTCACGATAACGATCTTCAGAAGGTACCCACACCTCAATGTCATAACATTTTGCAGCACTAAAACCAATATCGGCTGAGCAGAGCGAGATCACACGATAGGGCAACTCAAGTCTTTCCAGAATTTCTGTCGCGTTTTTTAGCAGCAGTTCCAGCTCTTCATAGGATTTATCGGGATGGGTTAATTTGACGAGCTCTACTTTGTTAAACTGATGCTGCCGGATATACCCTTTGGTATCTTTGCCGTACGAGCCAGCTTCGCTGCGGAAACAAGGGGTGTGGGCTGTCAGGTAAACTGGAAGGGCATCCTCTTTCAGGATCTCTTCTCGATAGATATTGGTCAACGGTACTTCGGCTGTGGGTAGAAGATACAGACCGTCGGTGGTTTTGAAAAGATCTTCTTCGAATTTAGGCAGTTGGCCAGTCCCAGTCAGGCATTGGCTGTTTATCAACAACGGTGGAATTACCTCTTCGAAACCATGATTTTCGGTATGAATATCGAGCATAAAGTTCATCAAAGCACGTTCAAGTCTGGCGGCTGCACCTTTGACCAGCGTAAAGCGGGAATGGGCCAGTTTAACTCCCCGAGGCGCATCTAAAATATCTAATTGTTCAGCCAGATCAGCATGATGCTTGACAGGAAAATCAAAAACCGGTAATTTCCCCCAACGGTAATTTTCCGGATTGTCTTCCTCTGATTGGCCAATAGGAGTTGATTCGTGAAGTGAATTGGGTATCGTTAGCATTCTGTTATTGATTTCATCTGTCAGATCCCGTAATTTTGAATCACCTGTTTTGATTTCATCTCCCAGACGTCTTGTCTCCTCAATCAATGTCTGTTTCTCCAGCGGATCGACTTTTCCTTTCCCGATCTTTCCAGAATTTTCATTCCGCTGCTGTTTTATCTGATCCAGTCTGAAAATGATCTCTTTTCTTTCGTTATCAAGATCCAGGATTTTCTGTAGATCCACGTCGGTTTTTCGATTTTTTAATGTTGCCGTTACCTGTTCCGGATCGTTTCGTAATATTTTGATATCTATCATGGGCCTGTTTCTCTGGTTGGTGAATTTGATGTAAATATTTATTGAATCAGATATATGTGCCGATGTGAGCGAGTCACCGGACCTTGAAATAGATCATGGCAGAAATCACCAGCAACGCGACTGCCCGCAAATGGTTTTTCCAGATGACTTTATTGTTGATATGTTCCCGATTCGAGTATTGATCTTCGACAGGTACACGTCCCATGCCCAGCTTCAGAAGAAAATTGTGCCAGATGGAATTGATTTCTGACTGTTCTTCCGAATAGGTTAACATTGATTGCTGATGGTGATGATAAGGCGCTTTGTAAAAAAATCGGTTTTTTTCTGCCCATGCTCTTCCATGTTTCCAAAGTGCGATTTTAAACCAGAGACGCTGAATGATCGAGCTGATGGCAGCAATAACAAATGTTCCTCCAATGATCGGCAAATAGAGCTCCGCTTTGACAAAAATAAACATGGAACAAACCGTCGCGCCCAGGCCGAGTGAGCCAATATCTCCCATGTAAATGGATGCCGGCGGAGAATTGAAATTCAGAAAAGCCAGACAGGCTGCAATAATTGCAATGGCAAAAATGGCCACTTCTTTGATTTCGTCTGAGATATACAGCAATTTTAACCGCTCACTCCACTCTGCATCACCTGCCAGATATGCCGCACCCGCGATAAAAACCGAACAGGTGATAATGGGCACAGTGGCCAGAGAGTCCAAACCATCTGTCAGATTAACGGCATTTGCCCCACCGACAATGATGATCATGGCAATTGGTACAAAAAGCATGGTTGGCAGCTCCGGAAACCAATTTTTCATCGGAATCATGGGAATATGCATTTGTCCGTTGATGCCATCGAAAATCCAGTAGGTGGCTCCAATCACGCCGAAAGATATAATGAATTCGACAACCAACCGCAGATCCCCCCTTAGCCCATCCGCCTTATCGGAATGGGTATTTCGTGATTCTTTTCCGGATTCAATTCTTCTCTTATGAAGCACTTTGGCTAAATCATCAAGACCACCAATGAGCGCAAAGGAAGTGATGATAATGAGAAGAGAGATCGTGAACTGATTAATCCAAGCCCAGAGAAAGACTGAGATGACAATGGCAGGTATCATAATAATCCCGCCCATAATCGGCGTTGCTCCTCTATAGGGTCCTGATGATATTTCTGTTTTTTTAAAATCGGAAGTAATTCCTTTTTGGCGAAACAACCTGATGATGGAGGGAAGAATGAGATTGATGATAAAATAAGTTGTTAAGAAGGTCAGGCTTCCCCTGAAAACCACCGATTTGAATATCTGATATGGGTATAAATAGTAAAGCAGATCAGCAAGCATGGAAAATCCTTAATAATTAATCCTTCAGGCCCAATACTCTCGAAATGGATTGAACTTACGTTCTTTACCAATTGTTGTTGAATCCATATGACCGCAAAGAACAATCATTTCATCTTTCAGCGACATGAGTTTCGTCTTGATAGATTCCATCAGAATCGGCATTGATCCCCCCGGAAAATCGGTCCTTCCGATGCTTCCAGCGAAAAGGGTGTCACCCACAAAAACCTCTTTATCAAATAGGAAACAGACCCCTCCGGGGGAATGTCCAGGTGTTGTGAGTACAGAAAAGTGGCACTCACCGAAACCGTACTCTTTATCCGGGTTTATATAATCATCGACTTTTGGCGGTTCAACGTTTAAAAAACCAAAATTTCTCAGGCTTTCCTTAAAAACCGTTGGCTCAAGAAATATCTCATCATCCGGATGAAGTAAAAAGGGCACGTCTTTCGCCTTTTGTATGTCCAAGACAGCGCCAACATGATCGAAATGCGCATGTGTGTTGATGATATATTTCAAATTGTATTTCTGTTCATCTATCAGATTTAGAATCTTTTCGGGTTCTCCACCTGGATCGATAATGATAGCATCACCCGTCTTTTCGCAAGCTAAGATGTAACAATTGGTTCCGATCGGCGCAACGGAAATGGTTTTTATGATCATTCGAATTATTCCTTGTGAATATTTAATTAGCGGTCTTGGACAGAAAGATGAAACCTGTTGCTAAACGGATGTTTTG
This sequence comes from Deltaproteobacteria bacterium, assembly GCA_018645005.1. Taxonomy (GTDB): domain Bacteria; phylum SAR324; class SAR324; order XYD2-FULL-50-16; family XYD2-FULL-50-16; genus JAHJRI01. The sequence goes on from JABGPJ010000088.1 coordinate 43,016, forward strand.
ACTTAGGATGATGTCTCATTTTCCCGCATTAAGGGGAAGAGAATGACATCTCTGATAGTCTTCTGGTCCGTCAACAGCATGACCATCCGGTCAATTCCCAGGCCGATGCCACCGGTGGGCGGCATACCGAACTCAAGAGCGTTCAGGAAATCGTCATCCATTGGATGCGTTTCGTCCTCTCCACCTCTGCCTCTTTCCACCTGTTCCTGAAAAAAATGTCGCTGCATTTCCGGATCGTTTAGTTCACTGTAAGCGTTTCCTAATTCCCAGCCATTGATATACGGTTCAAACCGTTCGACCAGGGTGGGGTCGTTCCGATGGATTTTGCACAGAGGTGTTGATTCCTTTGGATGATCAATAATAAAAACAGGTTGGATCAGATATTCCTCACAATAAACCTCAAATATTTCTGAAACAGCGACACCCCTGATAAAGCTTCCTTCGAGTTCAACGCCTTTTTTCTTTAACAGATCAATCAGTTCCGCATCGGTTTTTCCATCTACCTCAAATCCAGCGTATTTTTTGATCGCATCTTTCATTGTCAGTCGTTCCCAGGGAGGAGTTAGATCCAGATCCTGCCCCTGATATTGAATTTTTGTAGATCCATTAATGGCAAGGGATGCTTTGGCATATATATTTTCAAAATGCACCATCATATCATTGTAATCAGCGTAAGCCTGATAAAACTCAATCTGAGTAAACTCAGGATTATGGGTTCGATCGATCCCCTCGTTTCTGAAATCTTTAACAATTTCATAAACCCTTTCGAGGCCGCCGATAATGCACCGTTTTAAGAATAATTCATTGGAAATCCGCAAGTAGAGCTTCATGTCCAAGGAATTATGATGCGTTTCAAACGGTCTGGCGCTGGCACCCCCATAGATACTTTGCAGGGTTGGGGTTTCCACTTCCATGTATCCCAAATTTTCCAGATAATCCCTTGTGGTTTTGACGATCTGGGAGCGTTTTTTGAAGACATCCACAACGTTATCATTGAGTACAAGATCGATGTATCGTTGACGGTAGCGTTGCTCAGTATTTTTGAACTGATCGAAGATCTGTTTCTCCCCATCAACAATTTTCTCTTTCGGAACCGGTAACGGCCTGACAGTTTTACAAAGAACTTCAAATCGTTTCACATTCAAAGAGAGTTCGCCCGTTCTTGTCATGAACAAACTTCCCCCGACACCGATAAAATCCCCTAGATCAAGGCATTTGAAGATATCGTACTGCTCCGGGCCAACGATCTTCTGAGAAACGTATAGTTGTATACGATCAGACCCTTCTTTTAAATTGCAGAAGGCGGTTTTACCCTGCCTGCGAAAAGCGACCAGACGGCCGGAAATCATAATTTCTGTTTCCCCTTCGATTAACGCGTCTTTGTCCTCCAGAACCTCTTCTATATGATGACTTCTGTCAAACCTGTAAGGATAAGGATTAATCCCCAATGATCTGAGTTTTTCCAATTTATCTGCACGAGCCTGCAATTGATTGCTGAGTTCACTCATGTAACGCACCTCTGACAATATTTATTTCTCAATCCAATGTAAATGCAGCCTGCTCCAGGTTGTTTCGCTTCCTCAACCTTTCCCTAATCTTTAACCCGAATTGCTGTAAAAGATACTAGAATGACCTGTTCAGCCCGCATTCGTCAAACCATTTTAACTCTTTTCAAGGATGTAAAATCATGTTTTTCTCAAAACAGATTTCAGTTTGCATAATCTTCTATCAATTATAACAAAAAAAAGACCGCACCATTCATGACGGATTCTTACCCAATCTTTAGAAAACAATTGGTGAGAGCGATCAGATTGAATGATAACGGTCTATATTGCTTATTATTTTAAATCCTTACTGGAAAGCTTCATCAATTGTCTGGCCACAATCAAATGTTGAATCTGTCCGGTTCCTTCAAATATGTCCGTAATTTTTACATCCCGCATCCACTTTTCAGCCAGATTCTTATAGGTATATCCCAGAGGTCCAAGAATTTCACAACATTTTTGAACAATCTCTGTCCCGGCTTTTCCAGCCTTTGCTTTACACATAGAAGCCTGCAGACTATTTCTGATTCCAGCATCAGCCATAGATGCTGCCTGCCAGATTAATAATCGCATCGCTTCCAGATTCGACTCCATCCTATAAAACTCTTTATGAATGCTGCTCATGTTATAGCCGCTGTTAGCATAGTCCAACTGCATTCCACTTTCTTCGATCTTCTCCTTTGTGAACTCCATGGCTGCCCTGGCCACACCCAAAGCCATGGCTGCAACAGTCGGCCTGGTGTTATCGAAAGTCTGCATCACACCGGCAAAGCTTTGTTTTTTCTTAACTTCAGCGCTACCGAGCAGGTTTTCTCTGGGTACTCGACAGTCTTTTAAAACGAATGTTCCGGTGTCGGAAGCTCGAATACCCAACTTGTGCTCCAGATGCTCCAACTTAAACCCGGGTGTTCCTTTCTCTACGATAAAGGATTTAATCCCTGCTTTGCCAGCGCTGGGTTCAATATTTGCCCAGACAACAACGATCTCACTCCGATCGGCAGAGGTCACAAATATTTTTTCACCGTTTATCACCCACTCATCCCCATCCAGTACAGCAGTTGTTTGAACGGCGGCTGAATCAGAACCTGCTTCCGGTTCTGTAATCGCCATAGCTGCCCATCTTGAGCCGAACTTGATTTTTTGTTCAGGTGTACCAACAGCCGAAATCGCAGCATTTCCAAGTCCCATTCCGGGGAAGGTCAGCATCAATCCCAAGTCCCCCCAGCAAAGTTCCTCTACGCTCAGAACACCAATCAAATTGTCATACTTTGGACCCGCCGGTTTCTTATCTTTTTTGACCTCTTTCACTTCAACCGGTTTTTTTTCAGCTTCACTTGAATCCTTCTTCGGCTTAGGAGGTCTCAAAATATCCAGTTCCTTTGGATACGTGTGCTCTTCAATATCATATTTTCTGGCAATGGGCCTGAAAAGGTCTCTGGCGAGATTATGCATATTTGTACGGGATTGTTTTAATTCTTCGGTCAATTCTAAACTGATCATCTGAATCTCCTTTTTAATTTAATATGGGTTATACTGTCGCCAATCCTTCAATGATACCGATTCCTCTTCCATTTCGATAATAGCGCTCAACGGGGTACTCTTTCGTATAACCGTGCCCACCGAGTAACTGTACACCATAGTCAACAACTTTCATTGTCTGCTCACCGGCGTACAGTTTTGCAAGATAAGCCTCTCTTTTGGCATCCTTTCCAGCCTCAAGCCTGGATGCGGCTTTCCAGGTCATCAATCTCATGGCCTCAACCTCATAGCCCATTTCAGCAATCATGAAAGCAACTGATTGTCGATGTACAATCGGTTCGCCAAATTGCTGTCTATCTTTCGAATAATTCATGGCAAATTCAAACGAAGCCCTTGATACTCCTGTGCCGATGGCCGACATGCCAATCCGTGTTTTTTGTAAAAACATCTCGTAATCACAACCGGATGTTTCTCCTAATCGATCTTCAAAGGGAATCTCACAATTCTCAAAAGTGATTTCATAAGTAGGCAAAGATCGCAGCCCGGTATTCTCTTCCAGTTCACTGATTTTCATCCCTGGATTGTCTTTTGCAATTATGAACAAATTTCCGGTCCCTTCCAAAGATGCTGCGACTAGAATATGACTCGCTTGAGCGGCCATGGGCACAAAACATTTTGAGCCATTTAGTTGGTAAGAACCGTTCTTTTCCTCCACAACAGTCTTAAGGTTTTCAGGTTCAAATCCAAAATGTGGTTCATTAATGGCAAGTGTACAGGGATTGAATTTTTCTTCGCAAAAAAGCGGAAGATATTTGCTCTTCTGGCTCTCAGTTCCCATATTGATCAACGGACTGATGATCAGAGAAGGTAAAGTAGCCAAAACAGCGAAAGATAGATCCCCATAAGCGAGTTCCTCCAGAATTATGGCAGTCGTAATCGGAGAATCTTCCAGACCGAAGCCGCCCATTTTTTCAGGCACCATCGAAACCGAAGCACCCAACTCCCAGGCCTTTTGGACTGCATCCGGTGGTATCTCCCTCTTCTCTTCCATATCCGCCGCATTTTCCGTCACGATATTCTTGACCAGTTTTGCCACTTCATCCTTAATCATTTTCTGCTCTTTCGACATTTCCAAACTAAACATACGAGCCTCCTGTCATATTCAGGTTCAGTCTATATATACAAAGCCACATACAAAAATCAATCTCAACCGGTGTTGTGTTACGGTCCACTCTACCATGCATTGTGGGTTTAATTGGTCCGATCCAATGGCCGGTGTTTTCCAAGTGTCCTATATGTCGTTATTTAACTATTCCAGGAGACACTTTGTCAATATTTTACGAACGAACGTTCTTTTTATTCGAGATGTTTTTCCCTTAGTTTATCAATTGTTTCCCGGCTGATATCCGCTTTTTTAATTAGGAAATCAATTGCTGATCCGTAAGCCTTTTCCAGGTGATCAAGTAAGGCTGTCATGGCATATTCGGGAGCCGAGAAAAACGGTTTCATTTTATCTGAATTGACGCCCTGCTCTTCAATCATCTTCTTAACTCTTATCCATACATCTTTAATGTATCCATTGGACAAAAGGTAGTCAGACAGGATGGTTTCTCTGGGAATTTGGAGAGCAGATAAAATGAGAGCAGCACAGATACCGGTTCGATCTTTTCCAGCGGTACAGTGAAAAAATACGGGTGGGCAGTCATTTTTCGCCAGATGCCTGATTATATCTCCCCAGGTAGTCGCATAATTTTCAGCATTTTCAAGATAGCCTTTGATGATTGTCTCCTCCTTAATCCAGTCCATTTTATTCTTTTTCAACCGTTCTAAAGCAGAAATAAAATTAAACTCGCCGTGAGTCACAGGCAGATGTTGATACTCAAGAGGGTGGTTTTCTGGAAATCGATTGGGTCCTTTTTGAACCTCTTCAGCGCGCCGAAAGTCGAAAATCAGACCAATATTCATCTGCTTGATCAGCAAAAGATCCGATTCCGTTGCTCTTTGCAAGCTGTCGCCACGAAAGAGTTGTCCCCATTTTGTGTGCTTCCCGTCTTTTGACCTGTATCCACCCATATCTCTGAAATTTACTGTCCCAGTCATTGGAACACGTCTTTCACCCACCCATATCCCTTCGTTATTCTCGGGGATTAGCCGGTAGTAATTACGAACCTCATTCTGGGGGTCTGTAAGAATGAGGTGATGATCACTCGTTTTTTCGATCAGTTTGCATGTCACAGTTTGATTGGCAGCAGATGATTGATAGATTGAGACGAAACCCTGATAACTACGCGGATTCCATTTGATCTTGATTTGGTTTTCATCAATGCGTTCAATACAGATATCGATCAGCGATTTATCGGATTCAGGCATTTTATTTAAGGGGCAGCAGGTTTAGGTCCATAAATTGATTTTCATAAAGAAATGTTGACTGTTTAGGGCCGTTTCTAATTGTTCAGGTCTATATAATAAAAAAACCACCGTGATAAATCCAATGAAAACCTGCGTCAGGAACAAGGTTCTTTAGCTTTTTACTAGACGCAGGCAGGTCAAGCCTGATAATTATGGCTATACGGCTTATTATTAAAGGATCGAATGATTTGATCCGGTCTTCTGAATAATCGCATTACGGCACTTCATGCTTGTCTCAAGAACGTTTATTAAAGACATTTGGACCCACAGTAAAAACGTTGCCTGTTTTTCCGCTCTGGTTTTACTCTTCAGCTTATTGTCATCCTGCCAGACGACCAGTTATTCCCTATCGGAAACACTCGTCAGCCGGTCGGCGAAAACACTGCGGGAGAATGCAAGCCCAGCTGAAAATATTCACCGTGATGAAACAATCATTTTATTGGGAAATTCGGCAGCTGTTTTTTTTGTTGACCTTGCTGAAAATACACCTGATCAGCTCTCCCATGATCTGTCGGATATTCTGAATCGGCGGCTGGAGCAAATGATGTTTTTTAATTCGGTCCAAAAGACAGACGATCTGGACCTCCTTTTCAAAAAAAATCGTTCACTCAACCAGTTAAAGGACCTTTACCTGGATAGTCTATCCCGTGTTTCCGTGTCGAATAAGGATATATCGAATCGCATGGGAAAGTATCTGAAAGTTGCAAACCTGGTTGTTTTACAGATCGACCGTTGGCCCTGCCAGGAATGTAAAGCCCCTTATCAATCCAGAATAAAGCTGCGGGTGATCGACGCACCATCCGGATTAATCATCTGGACGGGTATCAATGAGATCGCATCGGATAACGCTGCCGATATCACCCCCCCAAATGTACTTGCCCTTTCGGAAGAGATACTGGATAGTTTTCAACACCGGTTTAAGCGTAAATGGCATAGGATTAGATATCAGAATCTTAGTCTGCTGGCAAAGAATTAGGAGGTACATGCTTAGTAAAATCGATCGTAAAGTTCGCCACATGTTGACCAGCCAAACCGAAAGGCCAAAAATTCCAGCTGAGATTAAAAATAATCCACTCGTTAGTTATTTGAGGTTGTTTCAGAACCAGCATAAGGTAATTGCCACTCTCTATACAGGGCTGATCACGGCTTTTTCTGGATTTGTCCTGCTGTTGAGCCTTTTAATTATTAACATTTTGCATAACGATTTGCTACCCCTCTGGGGGGCTTTAGTACTCGGTTTAACAGATATCTTCCTCATGTTCGGAATTTTAAAAGCGTTCAAGGAGCTTCGCCGATATCGAGAGAAGAGTATACAGATTAGCAAACAGGTTTATGAATATTTGAAAAAAGATTTGGATAAATTAGAAAAAATACAACTGGAACATGCCTTTATTAGAGACTCACAACAAAAAGCGAAGAAGGTGATGCGGCGGCCGGGGAATCAATCGATGTCGGTCAAAGTGAGTGAGCACGAAGGGTGGGATTCCCAGCTGTGTCCTCATTGTGGTGCTTCTGTTGAAATGCTTGAGGAGGAATGCCCCCTTTGTCAGCACACACTTGGAAAACAATTGGAAAACTGATTTTCCCTGTCAAGATGGTACCATCGCGTCCACAATCAACTGCCGTTTCTTCTCACCACGATAGTAATTCTCTGACAGCGTAAATGCGATATTGAAACGGGAGTCGTAGTCAGCTGAGACCGCACCATTCCAATAAATCATTTCAAGATCGGGCTTGAGTATCCATTTCAGATGTTTTCCCGTCATGACGATTGGCAGTGGGAGCGATTGACCCTGAAGCATAAAAATTGTTTTTTTGTTCTCCTGGCCAAAGGGCTCGAACATCTTCAAGCGATCAATTAATTTCTGGGTAAGCATCTCAAGCTTTACCTCAATATCTGCTTTAAAGACATCTGATTTGTGATTTGACATTATGCGAGTACAGACGTCGGTATAGAGATGATGAAACTTCTCTAAGTTATCCTTTTTGATACTGAAGCCTGCAGCATTAACATGCCCGCCAAACCGCTCAAGATACATTTCGCATTCCTGAAGAATTTCCATCATATTTTCGTTTTTGGTGCGGGCGGAAGCCTTTAATACGCCAGGTTCGGAGTCAGAAACAACTATACTGGGCTGATTGAACTGGTCTGAGAGACGGCTGGCCACGATACCGATCAGGCCTTCGTGAAACGAGTTGTCATAAACCAATAGACCTTGCTTCTGTTCAACCAATGAGTGGGCTTTTTCAACCGCCATTTTAACCATTGTCTTCTGCTTTTTTCGCCGCTTTAAATTCAGTCTTTCGATATAGTTATAGCGACTGATAGCAATTTGCTCTGTCTCCGACATTAAGAATCCAACTCCTGCCATGGCATCTTTCATCCGCCCCGTTGCATTCAGCATGGGAGCAAGTCTGAATGCAATGCAGTTGCTGTCAAAAAATCGAATATGGGTTCTTTCTGCAAATACTTTTAAGTAATGAAAGAACTCATCGGAGCTATTCTGATGAATTCTTTTTGTCATTTGATCAAGACCGTATTTAGCAAAAAGGCGGTTTACCCCTAGAAGAGGCACCTGGTCTGCTATTGTACCAATCGCTACCAGATCAAGATGATGCAGAAGATTAGGCTCTTTTCCCTCTTTCCAGCTATGTTGCTTTCTTAAGGCGGTCCTCACGGCTATCAGAAATACAAATACAACACCGACACCTGATAAATCCTTGAAGGGATAGGAACAGTTCTGCTGTTTAGGGTTAATGATAACACAATCCGGAAGAGCGTCATCCTGGGGTAAATGGTGATCAGTGACGATGACCGTGGCTCCCGTTGTTTGAATCCTGTCTATTTCATTTTTTGCCGTGATACCATTATCAACGGTAATAACCAGGTCTGGATTTTTTAAGAGAATTTCATCAACGGATTTGGAGGTCAATCCATAGCCGTGAATAAAACGGTTAGGGATGAAACTCTCAAAGTTTAAATAATCCATTTTTTGAAGGAAACGGGTCAATAACACTGTCGAAGTTATGCCATCAACATCGTAATCGCCAACAATGAGGATTTTTTTATTTTTGCTGACTGCCTCCAGAAGCAATTCAACGGCTAGCGTCACTCCTTTGAGCAATTCAGGATCAGGAATGTCTTCCAGGGAGGGCTGCAAAAACGCATGCCGATCGTCCGGGGCAAAGCTTTCCATGATCAGCTGAACAATATCTTCTTCAACACTATCTGCGCTAGTTTCATCATACCACGCAGACAGAGGAATATTGGGAACTATTGTTGCTGACTGAGTCATTTTTTTCCTTTGATAACCGTAAACCGCGATCTTCTTGACGTGTTTGTATCCATCGCTTTAATAAAATACTTGGACTGTTCAAAATATTGGTTTTGTGAACCGGGTTCATTTTGATCAGCATATTTCTTGATAAACCAGTCAAAATAGACTCTCGATTGTACAAAATTCTCCATTTTATAATTTGACAATCCCTTTAGAAAGTTCAACTCCTCTTCATTCTTTGCGGAGGGAGCTATTTTTATGAGAACCGTCAAACAGGCATCCCATTTGTGCATTGCCTTATAAAGCCTCGCCTGTTTAATCCAAAGCATTTGCAATGTGTCGTGGTGGGTTTCGATGTCCTGCTCAAAATTTCCGATTAACTTTTCGAATGCTTCAGGGGAGTAAGTTACAGCTTCGAAACGAGGAAAATCTATCAGCACAATTTTTTGTCCAAATTGTTTGCTATTAGGTTGTGGTGTTATCTTCAGGATTCGATCTACCCTTGATTGCAAGGAAAACTCGTTTAACTGTGAATCATCCAAAATGAAGGGGACAGGGGATGCACATTTTTTGCACGAAAAGGACTGTGGTACCCATACGGAATCGGCTGACAATCGGTTCATTCTTAAAATAGACCCTTCATCCACATAAATAACCTCCACGGAATATTGAAACGTGTTGTCGCAACTATTGCAGTGTAACCTGACAGGCTTTTTCATCCCTGATCTTTGAAGCTCCGAGAGATTCAGATTTTTTAAATCTTCTAGAATATTTTTCGGAACCGGTTTGTCAAAGATTTCACAGATGATAAAGACCAGGCGGGCAATTTCAAATTCACCCGGTTCATATTTTTCCAACAGCAGCGTGATGAATTCAGAATCCGGGATATATTCGATTGTCTGATAGAGAGTTTCTGCATGATGTTGGATCAGATATCTGAAATTATCTTTGAGTAACTCCCTGACTTTCACATTCGGATGGGTTTGAAACATCTGCAGAGCATAATCGACAGCGACACGATCTTGTTTGTGGATATAATATTCGAAATTAGCATTGTAAATCTGGCTGAGCCCATTCGTTAAGTGCGCTGAATAATTTGGATTTGGAAAAATTGACGGCCAGGGGATATCATACCCCAGCACTTCCTCCCGCAGAAAAGACCACAGAATTTCATTGCGTGTATCTTCAGCGCTGAGTGGAGAGTAATCGTGGACGATCTCCAGCTGTTCGGGCTGCCAAGTTGGCGCATCCGGAAAAAACATAGACAAGATTTCCTCCCGATACTCTTTTATCAGAAGGGATGAATGATAATAATTGGCAATACTTTCGACATATTTAGTTGGTTCCAACAACCACTTCGAAACTGATTTTTCAAGTATAATCAGCAAAGGTACCGTCAGAAGAAAAAGAGACTCCAACTCCAAAATCTTAGGGATCGTTTTTGAAAAAGAGTGATGATTTTTGTTAAAACTTTGGATCACCCATCGTAGTTTTGAGGGTTGTTGGGTATCCTGTAAAAGATATTCGACCCATTTCTCAAGCACAACCAGAAAATGCTGATGATCCCTGGGTGCCACGGGGTGTATGCGGTCATAACTGCCAAAGGCGGTCTCCAGATCCAACCAGTACTGGCGGTCAGTAATGTTTTCACTCAAGCCCAAAAGAATATAGCACTGTTCATAAATCGAACTGATAGAATAACCCCTCAAGAGATTTTCCGACCACCAGCTTTTCAGTTCCATCTGCCCGAAATGTTCAACTAATCTGAATGTCAGTTCAGCATCAGAATTCAGTTCCCTTAAAACAAAATACTGATCGAGAATGGACAGAAAATCCAATTTGTTGTCACAGAAGACTAAAAGGTTCAGAAAGAGTACTGAGCTCTTGATGGCATCATGTTGTGACTGTTGGAGCGTTTTGATGACCTTTTGAAAATTGAGTTCCCGATCAATTTCAAGGTAGGCATACGTCGCAACATCGTACTCCATGCGTGTTGATTGATCACTAACAGCCAGCTGCTCAAACCATTTTTGTATCAGGGTTTTGGAAAAATCATTGGGAAATCTGGACAAAACGAGTGCAGAAGAGTATTTGATCTGCCCATCCGACTCACGAAAAATCTTCAAAATATCCGGGAGAAATTCCAGGGCTCCGATTTCTGCAATTTTTGCTATACCGGCATCCTGAATATCTGTAAAGGGAGCGTTTAGAAATTCTGACAGATAGGGCCTAATCTGTTCGTTTTCTAAACGCATGATCTGGTAAGCCCCCCAGACTGCTATTATCTCATAATTGGACTTTAAGGCCTTCTTGAGACAGTCATGCCCAAATAAACTTTCCATATGACAATATGCACTTGATCGAAACGCCTAACCTAATAATTTATGAAATGCTCATCTCATTCAAAAAGAGCGAAAACTTATGCCTGATTTCTGGTAATTCGAAACATCCATCGTGGACCCTATCTTATTAGATTATCACAATGATGCGTAATTCAACCCAACAAGAGGACTATTGGGCAGTCTTAGATTTCTCCAGGTCAGCAATGCTCTGGGTCAGGAAACGTTGTCTGATTTGAAAAACAGGATCTCATTCCAACACTTGTATTCAGATTCAAGCAGAGAACAAGAGGAGGGTTGCTTCGCTATGTAATGTTGACTATAGACTACTCATAGGAGGGAAAAGCTACAAGCAAAAAAGAGGTAACTCTTTACTTCTGTTCAGCTTTTGATATATTAAAAATATATAGAAACTCTTTATATTTTCTAAGTCTACGAAAAAATGGCTCAAAATTTCAGGAATTACCATGAAACCCTATTTTAATGCGGAAGATACAAAGATAAAAAGACTGGGCAAGGCGACAATCGAATCTCCCTTGCATATATCATATGGGATTTCAAAGAATGACCAGATCTTGTTTCATCCTTATCCGGGAATTGATCAAGAGGGATCGCCGGTTACATTCGAGATATCACAACCTGAAAAGCTTATCTATTTCGATCCTACAAAAGTGACCGCAGGTATTGTCACTTGTGGGGGATTGTGTCCCGGGCTCAACAATGTTATCCGCGCTATCGTACTCGGGTTATACCATGCTTATAAGGTACGAAGTATTTTCGGTATTCGGTATGGTTTTCAGGGATTTATTCCAAAGTATGGACATCCGTTGGTCAAATTAACACCCGAAGTCGTTGCGGACATTCATGAGCAGGGCGGCACTATTCTCGGTTCATCCCGCGGGGCCCAATCCATTGAAGAGATTGTAGATTCGTTGGAAAGGCAAAACATGAATATGCTCTTCATCATTGGGGGCGATGGAACTTTGAATGCAGCAGCTAAGATCGCCAAAGAAGTATCCGAAAGGAATTTAAAGATTTCAGTCGTCGCGATTCCAAAGACTATTGACAATGATATCTCGTGTGTTTCCCGATCTTTCGGATTTGAAACGGCTGTAGAGACAGCAACACAGGCGATTCAATGTGCTCATACAGAGGCCCAGTCCTATCCCAATGGAATCGGATTGGTGAAACTGATGGGGCGCTATTCCGGTTTTATCGCTGCTACTGCTGCAGTTGCGCAAAGAGATGTTAATTTTGTGCTGGTTCCAGAGGTTGATTTTGATCTGGAAGGCGCCAATGGCTTTTTAGAAGTTCTCAGAGCACGTCTGGAGCAACGTTCCCATGCGGTCATAGTCGTGGCCGAAGGTGCCGGGCAGAAATTTTTTGATTCACTCCAGGTCGAAACCGACAAATCCGGCAATGTTAAACTTAAAGATATCGGGGTATACCTCCAAAAGCAGATCCAAGAGTACTTCCAAAAGCTGCATATTGAGACAAATCTAAAATATATCGACCCCAGTTACATTGTCCGGTCAGTCCCTGCCAATACCAATGACGGACTTTTCAGCGCTATACTCGGCCAGAATGCCGTTCATGCGGCCATGGCTGGCAAATCAGATTTGGTCGTCTCGATCTGGCACGGCGTCTATTGTCAGCTACCCATTGCACTGGCTATTACAGAACGGAAGAAGCTCCACCCCAGCTCAAGGCTCTGGGTCAACGTTCTGGAATCAACCGGACAACCTACTTTTAAAGCTGGTTGATTAGTAAAAGCCCGGTGTTCCGTGCTGTTATAAGTCATCCAGAAGCTCAGTCAATGCCAACCGGGTTTTTTCAAATACCCCATCCACCTGGTCGACTATGAGATGGACATTCTCAGGGTGAGCTTCTTCAATTGTCCTTCCAATCTCGCTGAGATGTACTGCCCCTAAATTCAGGCTCATGCCTTTCAACTTGTGTCCCAGATTTTTAACATCCTCATAATCGAGCATTTGATGACTTTTTTTCAATTTTGCAATTAGCTTAGGGACTTCAAGATTGAAAATATTTATCAGATTTTTGAGAAATGAGCCTGCAATATCTTTTCTGGCTGCAAGAAAATTTCTATCAACGATTAGAGGTTCTGATTGATCTTCGCTATTCATAAGAGAAAGTAATAACTTGGCTGCATTTTCACCTGGAGTGCGTTGGACATTCCCACAAAACGGATCAGGGATGTGATTTTAGATACCCTTGCAGGAATATCTTTTGATTGGTTGATAGTGCTGTATAAGGTCGCAGCATACGCACTCTTGCAATCGCCTGGTCCCCATCGAGATGCTCTTTGATTGCCAGCCAGGCACAAAGAACTGTACCGGTTCTTCCACGACCCTCCAGGCAATGAACGGCAACCCCTAATTTGCTCTCCTGTGCTTGATTAATAAAAGTTAAGGCACGGTCCAGAGCCTCTGTTGTTGGAGCCTCCCCGTCATCTATCGGTTCATGCAGCAGTCTGAATCCGGCCTCGAGATGTCGGTCTCCATACAGATTATCTTCTGTTAGAGTCAATATCGCGCCAATTCCACATGCTTTGAGCGCGGCGTGTGTCCCTTCCAGCTTATTCAGCCAGGGCTCCCCCATCCCAGCAACAGTGTAGGAGGAGAGGAAGCTGAAATGTATTTGATGCAGAATCGGCGAATCAAACCTATTTTGACTTTTGTGTGAATAAAACAATTGTCTCCTATGACATGTAACACTGTATATATCCTAATAAT
>JABGPJ010000163.1:0-2590 GCA_018645005.1 Deltaproteobacteria bacterium
ATTTGATTTATTCATGTTTGAAACGGATTTGTTTTTTCTGGTGTTATCGGCCAGTTACGCAACGCTATAAATTACTTCCTCAGGTACTTCTACCATTTAATTTGATTTTCTACAACCACCGCCAATCTGAGATTCCTCTTTTTCAGCTTATGTATTGCACAATTGTTGCCCCTTCCCAGCATCCCCGACAGGGTAAATTATCGTGACTGCGTTCTTTTAAACGAACCTGGGTCTGGTTGTCGTTATATGGCTGCTGTCCATTGTGGCGCATGCCCCAATGTCATAAATACCCTGCATGATGGTCAAAAAAAAGAGAAATTTTAGAGTCCCCGGGAGAAAAATTGGCCCTGGTAAGGACAATTATCTCAAAATCGAGTAGATGCTTGAGAGTGATTGTTCTGGCAAAACTGCGTCCCAATGGTAATATTTTCTAACTTTGATTTTAAGCGACTGATAATATGCCGAATATGTGTCACCCAATTGTACAGGGTCCTTAGATGTGTCATGATATGGCTATACGGAAAGGATGGTTATTCGTCCCGTTTCCAGGTACTCAATAATAATCCAATATAAACAATATTTTAAGTTAAAAGTGGGGTGGGAGCTGCAACATTCATTTTCACGGTATGAACCGGAGCGCTGGATCGGGTTTTGCATGATGTTTCTGGATTAAAATAACAACCGGAAAGACCGGTTATTATGAGTAATCCCATTGTTTCAGTAGACTGGAATAAATTACAGGAAACCAATTTCACGGAAACAACCCAGACCCATTGTGGAGATAAAGGCATAATTTGCCGATGACTTTATTGATGCGTCCTGGATATATATACAAAAACAGTCCGATTTTTTCCAAGTCCAAGGGGGACGGTCCTGACACGGTTCGGTGCCATTGCGACGTTGTCAGAGGTTCCCGGAGTTTTTAGTCATTCACTAACACAACAAGTCATTTTGAGTAGAAGTCCATTTAATCTGAATCTTAATCCGTACGTTACCAAAGTCCAGCAACATTCTGATATCATCAGAACGCATCTTACGGATGGAAGTCCGGATACGGCAGGATTAATCAATCTATCAAGGCCGATTATTGTAGATCTTGGATGTGGTGCGGGCAATTTTTTAAGAGATTATGCTCTTTCAGCACCAGAAATTGATTTTTTTGGCTTTGAGTTACGTTATAAACGTCTGGTGAAGGGCGCTTTAAAATTTAAGAAACACCATCTCGCTAATGTCCGATTGATCCAAGCGAGAGCCGAAAATATTGCTCTCTGGTTTCCACCAGCCAGTATCAGAGAGGTTTATATTAATTTCCCTGATCCCTGGCCTAAGAAAAGGCATTTAAAACACCGTTTGATCACAACAGATTTTCTTGTCAGGCTTCGTGGTTTGCTTGAAGAAAAGGGGCAGTTCGTGTTTAAGACAGATCATCGTGACTATTTCGATCTGGCCAAAACATTGATCGATGAATGCGGTGTATTTGATGTGATTGGATATACAGAAGATTTACATAATTCTCCATTGGACGAACAAAATATTCCAACAGAGTTCGAGTTGTTATTTAAAAGCAAGGGTTATCCGGTATACTACATAAAAACCAAGGTACGGTAAGGGGCGATGCTAAAACGAAATTATCTATCTGTTTTTCTGTTTATCGTTTCATTGTTATTAATACAGACATCGGTTTCAGCCGTTGAAACTTCCAGTCAGAGCTATTTTGTTTTCAGCCCGGATGGGAAATATCTGGCGAAAGTTTTTTATACCAACCGTAAAACCTGGATTAAAATTCATGACACAGATGGTATGGAAGCAATCGCCCAGTGGCAGATTCCTGATTTCCAGCCCCACACAGTACAGTTTTCTGCTCACGAATCGTCTCAGCTTCTATTGGCAGACGAACGCCGGTTTCTTGTTTATAACTTGAAAGCGGGGAAACCGGTGGTCAAACTGGTTCAGCCTGAAACTGCAGGCCAAAAAATCATCCAGGCCTCATTTGGCGTGGAAAAAAACCAAGTGGTCTGGGCGACTAAAAATCAGGTTTTTAAAACGGATCTGGAAAAAAAGCAGGATCATCGCATCGCTTCAGTGGAAAAAGAAAAGGGACCGATTAAATCCATCGTACCGCTTTCTGGTGGGCGACTGGTTGTCATATTGAAAGGTAGCAGTAAAATATATTTGTTTTCAGCTGAAAATCCACTTTTTTCGGAGGTATTAAACGGACACCGATCTCCCCTGGCTGGTGTGCAGTCCCCTCAGGGACAGGTGCTTTTTTCTCTGGATGAAAACCGGGAGTTGTTAATCTGGGATGTATCCAGACGTAAGATTATTCGCTCACTCTATTTGGGTACTCCGGACGGGGATTCAAAAGTCAAAGGAGTATCACTGGACGACCCTAAAAAACATCTAGTGGTTCAAACCTACTCCGATCCGGCCGGCATTGGACAGCGGTATGCTATCATTGATCTATTGAATGGTCGCGCTGATCCCAATAAACTGTCTATTCTGGTGACATCAGCAGGGAATATTTATGCGACTGCCGATACTTTTTCTGCTGCAAAATCGGATCATGCTGAGATTCTAAGTCGGCGCATAA
>JABGPJ010000163.1:2690-4680 GCA_018645005.1 Deltaproteobacteria bacterium
GATACTTTTTCTGCTGCAAAATCGGATCATGCTGAGATTCTAAGTCGGCGCATAAAGCGTTCTGTCCCCTATAAACCCAAGAATAAGAACTCCTTTTATGATCTTGCGAAGATTGAAGCTGACAATGAGAATTATGAAGCAGCCTTGGATTTCATTAAGCGTATCCCCCTGAACGATCCTCAGTTTAAGCAGTCCAGGGAATTGCGGAAACATGTGCGTAACCAGATTGAACTGAAAGACTCTTTCGATGCCGCTCTGCAGCAGTATCAAACCGGTAATCTGGAGTCGGCCAAAATTCTGCTTGAAAATATCCTGGCAAAAAATCCTGATAATCCGGTAATCAAACGTTATCTGGAATTGACCGAATCAAAATTGGCAAAGGGAACGTGGCTGAAAATCGCGCTGACGTCGTTGATTCTGCTTCTGTTTGGATTCCTCGGGTTTCTCGGCTGGAGATATCAGGATGAGATCAGGGAAAAGATCGGGGCTTCGCCCAAAAAATCCGGTGAAAAGCCGGAAAAAAAAGACAGCTCCAGGGAGCGCAGAGAATTTATTCTCAGCCTGGATGAGACCAAACGCATGCTGAAGAAAGCAGTCGTCCTGGACCGTAGTGGCAAGTTCAAAGACAGGTGGATCGAGTTTTCAACTAGCCTGACCAGTATTGAAGCACGGGCAAAAAAGAAAGATAAATTCTTGATGGATTTGGGAGTCCAGCTTTCTAAAATACGCCAGCGGATTCTTAAACTGTCTCCCGGTAGCAAAGTGCCCAGCAAGCAACAGGAAACTGCTGAACCACGAGTAGAACCCAATAAAAAGAGTGCTGCCGGTCCGATTTCCGATAAGAATCCGGCGCGGTCCATTGAGGACTCTCCGGAAAAAAAAACGAAACCAGACTACTACCAGGTCCTGGGAGTCGGTAAAAAATCGACCGCTGATCAAATCAAAAAAGCATACCATCAAAAAATGCGGGAATATCATCCAGACAAGCATAACGCCTCTGATTTTGGCTGGGTAAAAGAGGAGTCTAATCGAATGACGAATTTGATTCAGGAAGCGTACAGCGTTCTGGGGGATCCTCAAAAAAGAAAGCAATATCAACACTGAATAAAGTCAAATCTTATTTCTATGGCACTCTTGCCACTTAAAAACACTCAGGTTTCGTTCTAATGATAAAATCCATGACAGGCTTCTGTAAAGCAGAGGTCCAGTATAACAATCTATCTTGCAGTATTGAAATCAAATCGGTTAATCATCGGTTTCTGGACGCCAGGATCCATTTCCCAAAACAATTTCAACATTTTGAAGAGGTATTGAAAAAACAGCTTAAAGGTCCTATCCAGCGGGGAAAAGTTGATGTCTATATACAAATGGGAACCCTATCGGCAGAAAAAGAGAGATTGAAATTGGATGAGAAGGTCTGGGAAAACGTGAAGGGGATTGTGACCGATATCGAGAAAGACCTTGGGAAAACGGTTCAGATCAATCTTTCAGACCTACTGAGTATCAAAAATCTGCTGTCTTATGAACAGAACGAAACAGAAGATTTGGAAGCGTATCAAGCCCTGTTCGAAACAGCTATACAAAAAGGCGTTGCAGAGCTGACCCAGATGAGACAAAGAGAGGGGGAGCTTCTGTTAAAGGAGCTGAATCAACACATGAGCAAGCTGGCGGAATTGATTGAGGCCATCTCCGGGTATAAGGCAGAAGCCTTGATGAATCAGCGGTTGAAACTTCAAAAGAATCTGGAGGCACTCGGAGCCAAATATGAAGAGAGTGATCCCAGGATTATGCAGGAAATTGGAATTTTTATGGACCGCAGTGACATCACGGAGGAGATTGAGCGTTTCAACTCCCACCTGGTTCAAATGAATGAGCTATTCTCCAGCCAGGAAGCTGTTGGACGAAAGCTTGATTTTATTCTGCAGGAACTGAATCGTGAGGCGAATACCCTCTGCTCGAAATCAAACCATATTTCAATCACACAGATCGG
>JABGPJ010000163.1:4780-9528 GCA_018645005.1 Deltaproteobacteria bacterium
TCTATCCTGCTCTTGTTGGAAAGACGCAATTTACTGGCCGGTACCGTAGCGATAGTCGTTGAAGACCTCTTCGGTAGTTAATTGCCGATAGATTCCATCGTCCGCACGCTGACTCGTTTCCTTCAGGCGGGATGTTAAATGGCCGCATGTCCACGTATTGTATCCCCGCATCTGTGTACAGAGGCAGGTCTTATCCTTGACTGAAATATTATCTGGTTGTTGCTCTTTGGCTTGCCGATAGGCTTCAATGTAGCTACAGTCGCCTTCACGATCGAGAATATAACCCATCGATTCACAATTGGGTTTGGTCCCAGCGCCAATACAGGGACTCTGCGTAAGCATACGCATCGGATATCCGGTTGGGGAAACCAAATTGACAACGATATCCTCCTCTTTGGCTTCAAAATAAGCCTGTTTGGCCTTGTCAGGCAGGCCGCTCTCTTTGGTGACAGTGAATCGGGTTGCGACCTGAACCGCCGAAGCCCCAGCTTCAATCAAGTTCACAGCGTCTGAACCGGTAAAAATTCCACCAGCAGGAATTACCGGAATATCTAATGATTCTTTTTTAAGCAATTCCATCACCTCCAGGGTAATGGTCTTCAAATCGAACTTAAACCAGTCGTCCAGCCCAAATCCCAAATGTCCGCCTGCCAGCGGTCCTTCAACCACGATAAAATCTGGATAGCGTTTGAGTCTGGCCGTTCTTTTCAAAAAGAGTTTCAGAGCTCTCTGAGAGGAGACGATGATGCCCAGTTTTACATCTCGGAAACGGGGATGGTCCTTCATCAGGTCGAACGAACTCAGATGCAGGCCTGCTCCCAGAGAAATGCCATCAATGCCGCCATCCAGAGCGCCGATGAGTCGGGCCTGGAGTGTTTCCCGCGGATTGTTCATTGTCAGCTTTTCCATCAGATTGATAAAAATATCGCCGGGTCCCTTTTTCTTCTCCATTGTGGATGAAACGAGATTTCGGGTCGCATCTGCCACTTCCTGTAGATCAAACTGGGCAAAAGCTTTGTTGTTGAGATGGGCAGATGCCTTGTTTTTAGCGAATCGGTTTTTGACATAGCTGGTTTTTAAATAGCGATCCGAGACTGCGCAGATTAACGCATCAGAAAGATGGGCAATTCCACCCAGTCTGGCACCTTCCAACGCCATGGCCGGTGTGGAGATATCAACCCCCATGCCGCCGATCATGATTGGGATGTATTCCTTGGTCTTGATTAATAAACGATAATCATCTAGTTTCTTCATGGCTGTTTGAATTATAGTTTCAACAGATTACAGCTTCATGCCTGCCGAGTCGGTTTCTGTCTGCAAGGGAATGCCTTCCGAACTGACAGAAAGCCTCGGTTTACCAAAAAACTGCTTGATCAATTTTGATCAAACCTTTTAAAGTGAAAGTCTAGAGGAGATTCAGGAAAGAGCGATGCCAGTTGTCGGCTGGAATGTCGTGTCGGTGGCTATGACCTGTCTAGATATCCCAAAATATTCCTTCTTAACTCATTTTTTCATAAGTACTGAATTTAACCGTAATTTTGGATTTTTGTAAACTCTTTTAAGAAAGTTTTACAATCATATCGGAATACCGAATAAACTGCTTGAGCAACTGAAAACTCAGTCTTGTCGAATTGTTGCAAGACCTGTTTGGGTGATTGTTGGTCATATTCGGTAACGCGTTTGTTCTGATCTTTATAGGAATTGAAATAATCAACCACTTTCCCCAAACGCTAAAATGTCTTCGAAACAACAATACAGCGACCTTTCTGAACTTGATCAACTATGCATCAATACGATTCGCTTTCTTTCAGCGGATGCTATCCAAACGGCTAATTCCGGACATCCCGGGTTGCCCATGGGGATGGCCGGGATTGTTTTCCGTTTGTTTACACAGTACCTGAAATTCAACCCGGAAAACCCCCAATGGCATAATCGTGATCGATTTGTGCTGTCCGCTGGGCATGGTAGTGCATTGCTGTATACTTTGCTGCATCTGACCGGATATGACCTCTCTCTGGACGATTTGAAGGATTTTCGAAAGCTGGGAAGTAAAACCCCTGGACATCCAGAGTATGGACATACGCCGGGTGTTGAGGCAACAACCGGCCCGCTGGGGCAGGGAATCGCTAACGCGGTTGGTCTCGCGATAGCGGGCAAGTATCTGGGATCGTATTTGAATCGACCGGAATACACCGTGATGGATTATCATACCTATGTGTTATCCGGTGATGGTTGCCTCCAGGAGGGAATTGCCTCTGAAGCGTGTTCTTTGGCCGGTCATCTTGGGTTGAACAACCTGATTGTGATCTACGACGACAATAAAATCACGATTGATGGTAAAACGGATCTTAGTTTTAGCGAAGATGTTGCAAAGCGCTTTGAGGCTTATAACTGGCATGTGCAAGAGATATCCGGCGATGGTCATGATCTTGAAGCATTTGATCGGGCGCTTGTAAATGCGCAAGAGGAAGATAGCCGGCCCTCACTAATAAAAGTTGAGACCGTTATCGGCTATGGAAGCCCGAACAAACAAGGAACATCAGGTGTACACGGGTCTCCGCTGGGTGCGGATGAATTGAAATTAACCAAGGAGGCCTTGGGTTGGAATTTTGATAGCTTCCATGTCCCGGATGAGGCAAGGGCAGTCTTCGATCAAAGCAGTTTAAAGGGGAAAAAGGCGGAAGCTGATTGGAATCAAATGTTTCAGACATACGAAACGGCATACCCCGAATTGGCTGAAACCTTTCAAAACGCTGTTCAAGGAACTCTGCCCCAGAACTGGACGGAACATCTACCGAAGTTTGAAGCCGGGGAATCTATCGCGACCCGTGTCGCTTCTGGGAAGTTTTTGGAAAATGTGATGCCGCATTTTCCGCTTGTCCTTGGCGGATCTGCGGATTTAACCCCTTCCAACAATACAAAGTTTTCTGAGGCAACTGTCTTTCAAAAAGATCGTCCCGATGGAAGGTACATCCATTTTGGTGTCAGGGAACATGCCATGGGAGCTATCTTAAACGGAATTTCCCTTAGTGGTCTGTTAAGGGCCTATGGGGCGACATTTCTCTGTTTTGCTGACTATATGCTACCGGCGATCAGGGTGGCAGCACTGTCAAAATATCCTTCAATATTCGTCTTTACCCATGACAGTATTGGTCTGGGAGAAGATGGACCGACCCATCAACCGGTAGAGCATGTCTCCTATCTCAGAGCTATGCCAGAGCTGATTCTTTTTCGACCCGCTGATGCTAACGAGACTGTTGAGGCTTGGAAGTTCGCTCTGGAGCATCGGGACTGTCCCGTTGCTTTGGCTTTGACCCGACAGGGTCTTCCCGTTCTGGACCAGACAAAATATGGATCTGCGAAACAAGTGGCACAAGGTGGTTACACCCTCATCTCGGATGAGGGTGCCCAAGTGCTTTTAATTGCTTCGGGCTCGGAAGTCTCTCTAGCGGTTCAGGCCCATGAAAAACTGGCGGCTGAAGGCATCAAGTCCCAGGTCGTCAGTATGCCATCCTGTGAGCTTTTTGATGAGCAGCCGGAGGCTTATCGGAAAAAGGTGCTACCTGAACATATCAAGGCTCGGGTTGTTATCGAGGCAGGTATTAAAAGAGGCTGGGAAGGATACATGGGAGATCAGGGCCAGTTCGTTGGCATGTCGGGTTTTGGAGCTTCTGCTCCAGCAAAAGATCTCTTCAAGCAATTTGAGATCACTGTTGAAGCAGTTATGGAAGCGGTTAGAAAAACCCTGTAAAAAAGGTTTCGAGATCTTTTTTGGCGCTTCAGTGTGTTATGAGAGGACTATTTTTAAATGAATATCGTAGTTTGTGCTTTTGCAGTTTATAATGTGCTCAATCTGATACCGAAAAGGTTGATGATTTCACGCTGGTCCCGATCTCTTTTATATTTGGGGATCGCTCTCCCGTCCGGGGATTATCTTCTGCGGTTCCTTATTGGTGAAATCTGGTTTCAGACCGGGGGGCTGATTTTCCACAGTGTGACCTATCAGTCACTGTTCTGGGGAGTTATAGCACTACTCAGCTGGGTATATCAGCGGGATGTCAAAATCGCCAGCAAATTTCTGCTGCCATTGGCGGGGTTGTTATTGTATGCCCTGTTTTCCGTTTTTGGTACAGAAAATTTGCCTTTTCTCTCTCCATTTTCATTGGGCTCATTCAAGTTGGGCTGGGTAAATTCTGGATATTTGATTCCGGTTGTCGTATTCACGATTTTGTGGTTCGCAACCCGGTGGTCCGAAGTGTCGGGGAAAACGATCAGTACTCTGGCGCTTTCTATGCTGGTGGTTTTCATTACTTATTCCGGGATCAGC
The DNA here is from genome assembly GCA_018645005.1 of Deltaproteobacteria bacterium. Classification (GTDB taxonomy): domain Bacteria; phylum SAR324; class SAR324; order XYD2-FULL-50-16; family XYD2-FULL-50-16; genus JAHJRI01. Next base: position 9,108 of record JABGPJ010000163.1, read on the forward strand.
CATTTTCGGATTAATCGAGAATGGCAGAAATTCTTCCCGGAAGCACAAATCGTGAGCATTGTTCCTTTCAATCATCAGCAGACAATCTGGCGAGTGGTGACCTGTCTTCAGGGCAGCTACTTCCATAGTAATTTTCATTTCATTCAAGGGCAACGAGGGGAAATTGCCGAGCAGCCTGCTTTGAGTGATTCCGAAGCTTCCCAACTGGCACTACTGGATCCGGTAATCCGGGTTATGTTTCAGAAAGCCTTCAAGAATCCGGTTATTCAGACCAATATCCAAAATGAGTCTATGCACATATCGATCTCTGAATTATTGCCCTTGATCGAACCGATATGGATAAAACAAATTCAACTCAGAAAAAATAAATCAGGACAAATGGTCATCTTTGAAATAAATTATGGAACAGTGTTGTAACCGG
>JABGPJ010000164.1 GCA_018645005.1 Deltaproteobacteria bacterium
CAGGCAATCAATATGGCGATCATAATAATCGTAAAAATGATCGCAATCTTTTGTAGAATGAAGTTTGTCTGATTGAACCTGATTCGGTCGGGCAATGCCAGCGCCTTTTCAACTACCTGACTTTCACCAAACCATCTGGCGCGTATCTGTTTCTTTTCCTCTGGCGTTATCGACTCCAGGGCTCTATTAAATAACGTTACCAGAGTTGGCCAGTCGTTGCGTACGGCGATATTCAATTTTTCAATTTCAGGATTATCAACTTTAAAAGCGTCTTTTATGACAAGTCCAGTGAGCATATTTTCCTGTATTAAATAGCTTGCAGCTGATAGTTTGCCAATAGCCGCATCCACCTTGCCAAATTGAGTTGCTTTCAATGTTTCCAAGGTGTCTTTCATTGGAACTCTAGTAATTTCAGGAAATTTTGTTTTTAAGATATTTTCATATAAAAATCCCCCGACGATGGCGACTTTTTTACCGAACAGGGATTCAATATCTGAGATGGTGCTCACTTCTTTTGTTATGATAACGGTCGGGTTTTTTGAATAAGGAGTTGTATAAAGAAGATATTTTTGTCGCTCCGGTGTTTTCACGATATTAAGCATAACATCGAGTTTCTTCTCAAAAGCCTGGTTGAGAAGTTCGTCCCATTCACCGGATACATATTTTATTTCAATTCCAATGCGAGCAGCCAGCAGATTCATGGTGTCAATGGACAATCCCGTTGGCATCCCGTTGACACTGAAATTAAACGGCGGCCAGTTCAGTTCATTATGCACACGGATCACCGGATGTGCTTTAATCCATGCTTTTTCTGATTCGGTAAGCTTTAAATCTGTTTTTGCAGTAGGATGGACGACTTTAAACTGAAACCATTTGTTCCATATTTGCTGACGTTTGTCGGATTCGATTGTATTAAATGCTTTGTTCAGTATCGACACCAACTCAGGATGTTGCTTCGCAACAGCCCAGTAACTGCCCCTGACTCCTTTCTCTCCGAAAATCTTAGAATAACCGACAATACGAATATCATGAAACTCAAATTTACGTAATAAATACAACCCCATATTCGATTCCATAATGGCGGCATCCGCGTTTCCGGATGAAACCATTTGAAGGCTTTCGAACATGTTCTCTGAATGGATAATTTTTGCACCAGGAACTTTTTGCTCAACTAATTTGTTCAGCGGATTCCCTTTCATTCCCACATAGGTTTTTCCCTTAAGTGCCGCCAGGGTATTCATATCAGTGCGGTCTGTTTTGGCGAAGATAGCATGTCTGACCTGGAAGGGTTGCGTTCCGAAGTGCAGAATCTCAGCACTTTGCTTTAACATCGTTTTATTTAGAGTCAATATGGCTTCACCACTTTTTATTTTGCGGAATGACTCAGACATGGAGTTAAATTCAAACGTGAATTTTATGCCAGTCATTTTTGACATCAATTTCATCAGTTCAATCGTATAACCGAATGGTTCCCCATTTTCCAAAAATGCGTATGGTGGTAAATTTTCGGCAACCACCTTTATAACCGGATGTTGTTGAAGCCATTTCTTCTCTCCGGGCGTAAAACCAATAACAGGTCCCTTTGTCTCCTTTTCATGAGAGGTGATCCATTTATTCTGAATTCTTAACAAATCATCATCGTTAATTGCGGCCATGGCTTTATTAAAAATTGAAACCATTTGGGGCCAGTCCTCTCGGACACCAATATGAAGAGGGATGGGGTCTCCTTCCGTGAGTCGAAGCATTCCACCCAGCACTACATTTTCTACTTTTAATTTTCGCGTGTAATATTGCACAACTGGTATCAGATCGAAGAGGGCATCGGCTTCACCGGAAGCTACCGCTTGAATTGTTGCCGTTGCATCTTTCACAGTCACCAGCTTTATCTCTGGATAGCGACTGAGTTGCGCTTCAGATGAAAATCCTTTCGGAATGGCAACTCGCTTTCCAAAGAGATCTTCAAACGAATTGACTTTCTTCATACCTTCACGAATAAATACTGCATTTTCCAATTCGCAAAATTGATTTGTGAAATTGAGGAATTTTTTTCGTTCAGGCGATGGAACGATATTGAGCATGACATCCAACTGTTTGTCTTTGATCATGTTAATGAATTCGTTCCATGAGGGACCCGTGACATACTCAATTCGAATACCGAGCTTTTCGGCAACCAGGTTCATATAATCAATGGAATACCCACGAGTCTTGCCATTTTCAAAGAAATTATAGGGAGCCCAGTTGGTTTCGTTGTGCACCCTGATTTTTTGTATTTTTGAGAGAAACTTTTTCTCATCGGCAGTAAGCCCAATGTCAGCTAAGCGATCCGGTTTATAATAGAAATGATTGAGACTCACCGCAGACCTTGTCAGCCCCAACAACCGGTATACCTGGGCGATTTGATTGATGCGATTCTGGTTGATATCACCTAAAGGGACTCCCCTTTTGTAAGCCATTTTTTGCAGGGCTTTAGCTTCAAAAACCAAGGCATCACGGCTTCGATTTTGAGTATTGTATTTTTCCAGTATCAACCTGACTGTTTCATCGATATGTTCAAATGCATACTTCCATCCTCTGAGGCTGGCTTGATAAAAGCGTTTAACCTGTCCAGGCTTTTTTTCGTATAAAGCCTGTGAGGTATACAAAATATCACCATAAAAATCGAATCCATAGTCTTTCGGATGAAAAACAGTATAGGGAACCCCCTTTTTTTCCATCTGGTAAGGTTCGTTTGAAATATAGGCAGTCATTGCATCCGTTCTTCCAGAAATAAGGTCATCAATGGAAAAACTGTGTTTTTGCTTGGTGTAACTACCCTCTACCACACCATTAACAGTAAACATTGCCTTCAAAGATACCATGCCCAGAACATCAGCGGTTCCCATTACTTTTTTATTTTTCAGTTGCGTAATATTTTTTAAATCCGGGCGGGTTTTGGTCAGTAGAATATGGGGAGAATGCTGAAAAATGGCTGCAACTAAAAAAATATCTTTTCCGCTAAGCTTATCCACAATGAGTGAAGAACGCCCAACTCCGAAGTCGGTATTCTGTGAAAGAATATCCTCAGTTACGTTCACACCAGGTCTATACTCCCTGATTTCTGCATCGAGTCCGACATCTCGGTAAAATCCTTTTTCCTTGGCAATGTAGTAACCTGCAAACTGAAACTGATTCTTCCAAACGAGTTGCAGTGAAACCTTTTCAAGCGCTGAGCTTGTACCGGATGAAATGAACAACATAAATCCGAAAATTGCAAAAAAGAGGAGTATTTTTTTCATTAAAGAACCTATCAGCAATGCCGAATATGATATCGATTTGTTAATAAAAAATGTGTGCTCGTGATTGATGCCAAAATACTATCACTTCAATTAGATAAAATAAAGGACTATAGTTCTAATAATTTATGATGACTTGTTAGGAATGAAATTTACTGCGTTCCCAAATATTGTTAAACGATTCATGAATCATTCAATCAGCTTTTTCAACTTAACTCTGTCTCCAGGGTAATCCCATGACAAATTTAACAATGACGCGGAATGTCGGCCACTGCTTGCACCAAGCTCATTTACTTGATTCAGCATAAAACGGGCACAATTTGATCAATTTTGAGTAACATCCCTCTCAATGCCTACAATAGCGCTAGCGCAATGATGACGAGGAAAAGTCATGCGATTGCCCTGATCCTGTCTCCATTTTCACTTGACCACATCACCCCAAAGAGGATAACTGGGTTTGAGCAGGTCTGAAGAGATGTTAGAAAAAACAACCGTTTTCAAAACGAATCCACAAGTGCTCATGAATAAAAAAACATTGGTCATCTCTTCCGGCCTGGTACATCCGAACCTCATCTGCCGTCAGAGTTTAAAACATCTGCTCCGGGAAAAGAAGGAGACCCTTTTTACCTTTTCCAGCAGCCTCGATAGTTTGCTCAGGATTTCCACAGAAGAGACTTCCACTGTCATCCTCTATTTTCAGAAAAAACAGATCTCCGACCCTCTGTTGCAGGCACTGGAACATTTTGTTTTTAATGGGGGCGGTTTGTTGGCGCTGCACGCCGCTTCAGCTTCATTTAAAAGGAACAACCGTTACTTTAAGCTGATCGGCGGTCGATTCCTTCGTCACGGTGCAATCTCCGAGTTTAAGATTGATGCCGCCACAAATCGAAGTGAGATTTACAAAAACATCCCGGGTTTTACCATTACTGATGAGCTATACATCCATGACTATTTACGTGATGTTACGGTTCATTTCTCAACCACGGTGGCTGAGAAAACCGAGCCGGTGGTTTGGACAAGGGAACTGGGCAAGGGACGAATCGCCTATTGCTCTTTGGGACACCGCTCTGCGGTCTGGAAGCATCCGCAGGTTAAGGCTATCGTTCACCAAAGCCTGGATTGGCTGAAAAACGCAGGCTAAAAGGTTAGATCAGTTTTCCTTTTTTTTGAAATCCAAAATACGCTCACCCATGAAGAAAATCAGGTTTGCCATTGTCGGTTGCGGGGATGCTGCTAATGACATTGGCTTGATCAGCAGGTTTAATCGCAAATTAGAAGTTGTGGCTTGCGTGGATACCCAGCAAAGCAAAGGGGACGCTTTTGCCAGAAAACACCGTATCCCGCAGGTTTTCACCGATTACGATGTTTTGTTAGCGCAATGCGAATTAGATGTCATTTATCTCGCCGTTCCCCATTATCTGCACTACCCCATGATTCAAAAAGCCATGAAAAAGGGGTTGCATGTCTTCTGCGAGAAGCCGATCACCATCCAACTGGACCATGCCCTTGAGCTTTGCCGCCAGGTCAAACAGGGTCAGAGCAAGATTGGCGTGAATTATCAGTACCGCTACGACAAAGCCTGTTATGCCTTGGCCAGAGCGTCTCATAAAGGGGAACTCGGTGAAATCTACTATATTCGCTGCAATGTGCCCTGGTCCAGGAAGGAGGCCTATTTCAGGGATTCCAGCTGGCATGCCAGCAAAGAACAAGCCGGAGGCGGAACCTTAATCACCCAGGCCAGCCATATCGTAGATATTGCCCTGTGGATCACTAACAGTCGCCCCCAAAAAGTGACTGGGCTTTCTCATCAAAAGAAATTTAAAGAGAGCGAGGTTGAAGACATCTTCATGGGAACCATTGAAACCGCAAAGGGGATCCCGATCCAGTTGTGCAGCTCCATGGTCGCGACACCGGAGCGCTGCCCCACCATTGAGGTTTATGGCAGCAAAGGTACCGGGATCTATAAAGGACACTTCTTCCCCAAAGTGACATTTTTGGGGCCTAAGCTTAAAAAGGAGAAACCCCCGGTGGGAGGATTACACGCCATGGTGGGCAGTCTCGAAGGTTTCAGGCGCTGGATTGCAGGAGAGATGCCCTATGAGATGCCTATTCAGAACTCCCTCGAAGTCCTGGCAACGGTAGAAGCGCTATACCGAGCGGCGGAATCGGGGCAACCGGAATCTGTGGATCAACGTTATCTTGAGTTTGTTTGAAAAGGGAGCCAGAAAAAAGACAATAACACATCCAACCTAAGGAGAGATATGGAGACATCGCTTAAAGAGAAGCTCAGCCTGAAAACAAAACTGGGGTTTGGGATTGGGGATATTTACGGTGGGGGTTCCCTGGTGATTATCGGGTTTTATTATCTCCATTTTTTAACGGATGTTTTGCTGATCACCCCGATCCTGGCCGGAGTGGCCTTTCTGGTCAGCAAAATGTGGGATGCCATCAGTGATCCCCTGATGGGTATTATTTCAGATCGCACTAAATCGCGTTTTGGTCGGCGGCGCCCCTATTTTCTGGCGGGTGTGCTGCTCATTTTCTTCTCTTTTTTTCTGCTCTGGTACCCCGTGGATTTCCAGCAGGAGATGCATCGATTTATCTATGTGATTGCTGCCTATCTGATCTTCTCCACGGTGATCACCCTGGTCATGGTGCCATATAATGCGCTCTCTTCGGAATTAACCCTGGATTATGACGAACGCACCAGCCTCACCTCCTTTCGCATATTTTTCTCTTCGGTCTCCTCACTGGTTTGTGCCGTTGCGCCGTTAAAGCTGGTTAGAATGTTTCCCGATATTCGCATCGGGTATATGGTCATGGCCCTCTCCTTTGGACTGTTCTTTGCGTTGCCGTTTCTGGCTGTGTTTTTCTATACAAAAGAGAGAAAGGAGTTCCAGCAGAAAACGACCTCGTTGAATCTGTACAGCCTTTTTATCAAGCCTTTTAAGACACCAACCTTCGTGAATGTGCTGTGCATGTATCTTTTTGCTTTTGTGGCCATGGATGTCGTCATGGCCATTGTCATCTATTTCATGACTTATTATCTGGGGCGAGGGACTGAAACGGAAAATGTGCTGGGTGTCTTACTGGTTTTTCAGATTATTGCCCTGCCCATCTTTGTCAAGATCAGCCAGAAAACAGACAAAAGATCCAGCTATCTGCTGGCAACCGTTTTTCTGCTGGCAGTCATGATGTTCAGCTATTTTATTACCCCGAACCAGCCCGCTGCCCTGATCTATATCTTTGCCGCACTGGTTGGGATGGGAACCGGTGGTCTCATTATCATGATCTATTCCATCTTCCCCGATATGCCCGACATTGATGAACTTTATACGGGCGAACGAAGAGAAGGGCTCTATTCCGGGATTATCACCTTTTCCAGAAAAGTCAGCTCGGCCATGGCCATCGCCGGGATATCAACAGCTATTTCCCTGGCGGGCTATCAAGCCCCGATCAAAAAGACAGTCGCAGGATTAACCACAATGATTGAACAGCCCCAATCGGCTGATTTCATGCTCACCCTGCGCCTGGTGTTTGTATGTGTGCCCTCCTTGTTTCTGGTGTTGTGTTTGTTGAATGCCCTCCGTTACAGGCTGACTAAGAGTTCTCACGGTGAATTAAAATGGCTTTTGGAGCAAAAAAGGTCGGAAATACCGGAAGCGGTTCCTGAAATTCAAGAGCAATCTCTCAAAGATTTCCTGGAAAGGAGAACCTGATGGTAGCAGCAGCTAAAAACTACCAGCACGAATTTTTTGATACCTCGGGCGTCGACAATTTTAAAATTAAGAATGTTGGCCAGGCACCTGAGGGATATCCAAAGGAGCCCCATGAGGATATCTACAGTGATTCTCCTTTTGCAGCCAGCTTCGCCCTGAGGAAAAAGGCTTTTTTGGATCATTGTCTGCAAAATCCTTCAGGCACCCATATCAAAGGGTTTTATTATGAACTGGTCCGCCTGCAGATGAAGCAGGGACCCCTTCACCAGGGATTACTGCAAGGGGTGCTGGATTATATCAACGACCGCTATGATTGTTCCGATTTTGTGCTGCTGGGCATGATGCGGATCCTTTACCAGTTTTTTGAGAGTGAATTGCTCAGCGAGACGCTTAAAGCAAATCTGGTCCAAACCATTCTCGATTTTAAATACCATCCGGAGGAACCCGGCATCGACTCCATGTGTTATTGGACCGAAAATCACCAAATCATGTTTGCCACCAATGCCTATCTGGCAGGACAGGCCTTCCCCGACAAGGTTTTCATAAATTCCGGTCAGACCGGTCAAGAGAAAAAAAAGCGGTCAAAAGCCAGAATTATAAAGTGGCTTGAGATGCGTTTTTTAACCGGTTTCAGCGAATGGCTGTCCCACGTCTATTACGATGAAGATATCACAGCCCTGCTCAACCTGGTTGATTTCTGCGAGGATCAAGAGATTGTCGACCTGTCCGCCATGATTTTGGATCTGATATTTTTTGATATGGCGCTCAACAGTTTCAGAGGCGTTTTCGGCTGCAGTCACGGGCGGAGCTATGGTGAAGAAAAAAGAAATGGCCAGATCGAAGCCACCAGCGATACCCAGAAACTCCTGTTCGGGACGGGAATGTTCAGCGGGAAGGATAATATGGGCGCCGTGGTCCTGGCTTTAAGTGAACGCTACCAACTGCCCCAGGTGATCTTTGACATCACTGCCCACACCCTCGCTTATGAAAACAGGCAGAGAATGGGGATCAAGGTTAAAGACGCCAAAAAATGGGGTCTGACTTCAGACAGGGTTGAAGGGGGCATGGGCCTCTTGAGCCTGGAAGCATATACCCATCCCCAAAGTATTAACCTGGTGATGAGCCTGTTTGACGAATTTCGCTGGTGGCAAAACCAGTTTTTTAAGGATTTCAGCAAATACCGGACCCTGATTGAAATCCTGCGCAGGCTGCACCTGCTTCCAGCCCTGGCCAGGCTCCTGGAAAAAGATCTGACCCGCAACACCCGCGAAGAGGTCAACCTATACACCTTCAAAACACCGGACTACCTCCTCAGCACCGCCCAGGATTATCGCCAGGGATATGGCGGAGACCAGCAACATATCTGGCAGGCAACTCTGGGATCCAAAGCGGTCTGTTTTACCACCCATCCAGGTCACAAAGAGAACACCAGCGCCGGCTACTGGGTGGGATCAGGGAATCTGCCCAGGGTTGCTCAGCACAAAAATGTGCTCATCACTTGTTATCAAATCTCCAAAATGCCCGGGTTGTACATGACCAATCAGCTTTTTTTCACCCATGCCTGGTTCCCCAAGGATGAATTTGATGAGGTCAGGGAGCTCAAAGGTTGGATCTTTGGAAAAAAAGGCGATGGTTATATTGCCTTAACCTCACAAAACCAAACCCATTGGCAAACCACAGGCGAAGACAAAGACAGGGAAATCATCGCTGACGGCCTCCGGAATATCTGGATTTGTGAGCTGGGCAGAGCCGCCGACAATGGCCCTTTTGCGAATTTTGTTGAGCAGATCTCTGCCAGTCTTCTGAAATTCAGAGGACAATCAGTGACCTACCAATCACCGTCACAAGGGAAAATGCAGTTCGGCTGGAAGAGTCCCCTGCGCATTGAGGGCGTTGCCAAATCCCTGTCCGACTATCCTCGCTACCACAACCCATACTGCCAGGCCGGTTTCGCCAGTGAAAAGATCGAGATCAAAAAAGGTGATCAACAGCTGATTTTGAATTTCAAGGAGCGCAAAAGAACCGTTTCCCGTTTTTTAATCTGAACAATAAAAGAATCCCCGCCGCAAGCGGCGGGGTATTATACCCAAGCTACGCAATAAAACATGCAGCCTGACAACCAAAAACCAGCCCTATAAATCCATATGATCCTTTTAATCTTTAATCTTCTCTAAATATAATATCGAATTGGGTGCCATTCTTGACTTCCATTTTGATTGATCCGTCTAACTGGTTTTCCGCCAAATTCAAAACAA
>JABGPJ010000103.1:0-9380 GCA_018645005.1 Deltaproteobacteria bacterium
TGTCTGCAAAATGTCCAGTCTTTACGGGACTTTTGCGGACAGATTATGCCAAGTCATTTTTGTACGATCCCTAACGTATCAGATTGGCTGAATAATCCATCAAGGTTTCACCCTGCAGTTTGTTTAAGACAGGATTTATGACAATGCAACATATCAATAAATCGGATTTATTAAACGATCTTGAAAAAACAATAGCCGAACGGGAAGGGCGCCTGGGGGAGATCAAAGCACAGGAAGAGTGGTACCGGTTGCTGTTTAACAATGGGAACGACGCCATTTTTGTCTATTTTCCAACGATGGAAGGGCACCCTAATCAATTCATTGAGGTCAACGATGTAGCCTGTGAAAGGTTGGGCTATACACGGGAAGAATTGCTACTGATGTCTCCGCTAGACCTCGTCGCAAACCAACAGCAGCTGCAAATATCTACCGATATGCAACGACTGTTAATAGAAAAAACGCTGATAACTGAAACGGTTTATCGAACAAAGGTCGGCAGTCAAATTCCGGTGGAAGTCAGTGGACATCTGTTTGATCTAAGGGGAAAACGCGCTGTCATTACCTTCGTCAGGGACATCACCATTCGCAAAGACGCCACAACAGCCCTGGCGGAAAGCGAAAATGTGTTGCGGACATTGATAAATTCCAGTTTTGATGGGGCTGTTCTCATTACCATCGAAGGCACTATTCTGGTTATCAACGAATCAGCAGCGACATTTTTCAATAGAGATGTTGCTGAACTTATAGGGCAGAGCTTTTTTCATCTTTTACCTCCTTCAAAGGCCGAGGAGAGAAAGACATTTGCCAACAAAGTGCTGGAAACCGGGCAACCCTTTAAATATGAAAGCCACAATGAGGGCCAGATACTCGAAGTTTCCATTAATCCTGTCAAAAGCAGTCTCGGCAAAATAAGCAAACTGGCGATCTTTGCCAGAAACATCACCCGTCAAAGACAGATTGAAAACGAATTGGTACGAGCTTCAGATGAGATGGAACGACGGGTTGAGCAGCGAACATTTGAACTGGTCCAGGTAAACGAGGAATTAAAACGGGAAATCAAGGAGCGAAAACGAACGGCGAAAAAACTGAAAGTCGCCCAGGAAAAATCGGAATTGGCAAATGCGGCTAAAAGTGAATTCCTGGCCAATATCTCCCATGAACTCAGAAATCCGCTGCAGCAAATGCTTAGCCTTTCACAACTGGGTGTGGACAAGATTAACGATGTCAACCTGGACGAACTGCTGCACTATTTTTCCCAGATTCAAAAATCGGGGTCCCAATTGCTGTTATTACTAAATGACCTGCTGGATCTCTCAAAACTTGAATCAGGCCATATCGAATATAGTATCCAACTAAACGATGTTTTTCAGATCGTCAACGAAGCAATTATTGAACTGGGGCCAACTCTGGAAGAAAAAAACATCCGGCTCACCATAGCAGAACCTGAAATTCCAACCAGCGTCTACTGTGATGTCTACAAAATCGGCCAGGTAATACGTAATCTGCTTTCTAATGCTGTTCGTTATTCTCCGCGGGGGAAAAATATTTCCATCCAGTACCAGAAAACCCAATCTATCATCATGGACAATCAGGTTTCAGCGTTGCAATTTTCGGTTAGTGACCAGGGATTGGGAATTCCTGAAGATGAGAAAGCGCATCTCTTCGATAAATTTGTCCAGAGTAACAAAACCAGGACCAGTAATGGCGGAACCGGATTGGGGCTGGCTATCTGCAAGGAGATCGTTACCGCACACCAGGGAAAGATCTGGGCTGAAAACAACCCTGAGAGTGGAGCCACTTTTTTTATGATCCTGCCCTATCGATTTCAAAACTTCTAAAACTCATGTCGCCAAACCGGGTATGCGGATTTTGGCCCAACCGCTGGTTCCAAGGGCGATTTTAAAGGACGTCGTTCATACTACCTGATCGATATCCTTCCAGATCCAGAGTAATGTATAAAAAGCCAAGCTCTTTCAGCTTTGAAACAATGGTCTTTCTGTTTGCCACCACTTTTTCGATCTCCTGAGGGCTGACCTCAATTCTGGCCAATTTCCCATAATTTCTGACCCGTGATTGACGAATGCCAAGGTTTTCAAGCATCAGTTCTGCTTCTTCAATTTGTGACAGTTTGCTGGCTGTAATTGTCTGTCCATATGGTATTCGAGACGACAAGCAAGTGGTTGAGGGAAGGTCATGGTTGGAAAGGCCCAGAAATTCTGCCAATTGCACAATCTCTTTTTTTTCCAACTCTGCATCAACCAGAGGTCGAAAATCACCATCCTCTTGCAGGGCTTTTAGACCAGGTCGGTACTCACCAAAATCGGATGTATTAACGCCAAACGCGACATGTTTGAATCCAAATCGTTCAGCCACCACTCTCATCTCAGCCATTTCCCCTTTTTTGCAGAAGTAGCATCTGTCCGCCGTATTTTTTACATAATCCGTGTCATCAAGCTGGGACAGGCTCACAATTTCATGACGAATTCCAATCTCCTCTGCCACTTTTTTCGCAATTCCCAACTCCCTTTTTGAATATGACTCTGAATTAATCGTCACGGCCACAGATTTTTTCCCCAGTTCATCGAAGGCAATTTTTGCGATCAGCGTGCTGTCTACACCTCCTGAGAAAGCAATCACCAGTGTCTTTTTCCTGCGAATAATTTCCCGCAGCGTTTCCAGTTTTTTATTTAGTGTCTCAATCATCTCATCTCTTTTTTAATGATACCTCCCCCCGCAACAATGTCCCCTTTGTAGAAAACAACGGCTTGTCCCGGAGCAATCGCAAATTGCGGCTCATCAAATTCCACTTGAACCTCACCGTTTTCTAAAGGTGACACGGTCGCATCCACTGCATCGTGCTGAAACCGTATCTTAACTTTGAATCGAACCGATTGTTGCAGACTCTGATAAATAAGCCAGTTCAATTGGGTTGCGATCAACCCTTTTCCCATCAGCTCTTTTTTCGGTCCGACCGTAACCGCTTTCGAAAGCGGGTCTTTTGATGTTACATAAAGGGGTTCTTTGGAGGAAAGACCGAGTCCTCTTCTCTGACCAATCGTAAAATACTCAATACCCTTATGCTCGCCTATTGTTTTGCCAGCATGGTTCAGAATGGGGCCAGAACTACCTGCATTTTGAAACAACTGAGAGTAACCGCCTGCGACAAAATCCTGACTCTCCTTTTTGTCGCTCACCGATGGCACAAATTCTCTGGCAATTTCTCTGACCTCCTCTTTTCTTAAGGATCCCAACGGAAACAGCGTATTTTGCAGTTGTTCCCTTTTCAGGTTAAACAAAAAATAGGTTTGATCTTTGGTTTGATCAATTGCTTTTTTCAATACATATCTCTGCTCAGCCGGGTTAAATCCAACCCTGGCATAATGTCCGGTGGCAAAATAATCATACTGGATGCCTTGTTTGGCTAATTCCCTGCCAATGGCACCGAACTTCATTTCATGATTGCATTTGACACAGGGATTTGGGGTTTTTCCCTGGCCATATTCTTTAATGAAAAAATCAAGGATATTCGTTTTATATTCCTGTTTAAGATCGATTGTGTGGTAGGGAATTTCGAGCTTTTGCGCAACTTCGGCTGCATCTTTAATATCCTGTTCTTCACCTGGCCCAAAACAGGCGTGGTGGCTCCCTTCCGGATAGACCGTAGATCCATCGAAAATCTCCATAGTGACTCCGATCACCTCGTAACCGTCTTTTTGCAGTAAGGCTGCAGCCACAGAAGAGTCGACCCCGCCACTCATGGCAATGACTACTTTTCCTTTTTTCATATCGCCTTTTAGTATACTTGATTATTGAAAATTATGAGTAACTTTTCACCACTTCCCGGACATATTGTGCCATAGCCACGCTTCTGGTTTGCAGTACACCACTTTTAAAAATGAAATGGATTCTCTTATTTTACTAAGATAGAAAATAAGTAGCAATAGATAATTGAAAACCATGTATCTTACGATTGGATAATTCTGCAGAACCTCTGTAACAGAATTCAAGGCTGCAGCCCCCCTGAATAGAACAACCCCATATAATCAGCTAGTTTGGCTAAATTTTCAGGGAATGTTTGCGAATTGTCGTTGATTTGTTAGAATGGAGATGTAAATCCGTCACACTGGAAACAGAAGGAAGGCATAAATTCTTAGTGGAGATCAAATGGTGAAAGCGCTCAGTGAGCATTGGAACTCAATCTTCATTAAAACCGAGGACACAAAGATGGGGTGGTATGAAAAGAGTGCCACCCAAACGTTGGAGCTGTTGAACCTGATTCCTGAGTGGAAAAAGTCCACTCTATTTCTGGCAGGAGCCGGCACTTCGATGCTATGCGACGACCTTGCAAAGACAGAGGCTACACTGGTTCTCAATGATATCAGCAATGAGGCTCTGGAGCGAACCAAAGTCAGGTTGGGTGAAAAAAGCAAGCAGATCAACTGGCTTTGTCAGGACATCGCTGAACCTGTGCATGGACTAAATTTGAAAATAGATATCTGGATTGACAGGGCCGTCTTACACTTCCTGACGGCTGAATCTGATATTGACGGATACTTCGAAAATCTTAGATCTCTCTTAAAAGTAAGAGGCTATGCGATATTAGCAGAGTTTTCTGAAAAAGGGGCGCAGAAATGTGCTGGATTGGACGTTCATCGCTATTCTCTTCAAGAACTAACCACAAGACTGGGAGAGGCATTCACACTCATCACCCATTTCGAGTATACCTATGTCATGCCCAGCGGGGATCCAAGGCCCTATCTTTACACCTTATATAAAAAAGAGGCTTGAGTTGAACGATTGACCGGCTGGAGCGCCTTTTAAATAATAGCGCGCCACGCCAGCAGTTGGTTCATGAACGACAAAAGCCCTCTCACCCTTTACCCTTTTTCCGGCCCCAGTGGTTTGATAAAGACCATCAGTTGCGGCAGAAGCGTCAGTGCGGCAACCAGTGCGATAACCATTGCCAGACCGGTCAACAGACCAAAATAGATCCCGGGAATGAAATTGGAGAGAATCAGGATCGAAAATCCGATTACAATGGTGATAGACGTGTAATACATCGCGTAGCCGATGCTTTCGTGACTGCGGTGCATGGCCGCGAGATAGTTCCCAACTATAGCAAACTCTTTTTTGAAACGGTGGATATAGTGAATGGTATCGTCCACAGCAATCCCCACGCTGATGGCCGCAATCGTAATCGTCATTAAATCCAGCGGTATTCCGACCCAACCCATGAAACCGAGTATCACGCCCACCGAAAGCAGGTTCGGGAAAATGGCAATCAGGGCGATGCGCAGTGAGCGGAACAGAATCCAGAACATCACCATCAGCACCAACAGTACCGTTCCCAGGGTCATAATCTGCGAATCAAAAAGACTCTGCAGCATATTGTTATACAGAACCATCATCCCCGATAGCTGAAAATCTTCCGCTTTGAGGCCGACTTTTTCGGTCAATTCACGGCGAATACGCTTCAGAAGTGCGTCCCTTCTTAAGGTGGGTTCCGAATCACGGATCCTGACAGAAAAGCGGGCCTGGTTATGCTCCACTGATACGAAAGGACTGAGGACGATTTTGCGAAATTTCTCCGGCAGTTCGTTATAGATCAACGCCAGCAGGAAGTTATCCAGAGGCTCTCCATCATTTAGAGTTTTTCCTACCTTGAGCATGGTTCCCAACGACATGACCTTACCGAGTTCGGGCACCGTTTCCAGGTAGTCGTGAATCTTCTCCACACGGTCCATTTTGTCGGATGTAAACCAGTATTGGGCCTTGTTTTCCTCCTCTTTGAACTCCTCTTCAAACTCGTCCAGATCATCTTCATCCTCATCCTCTTCTTCCGCGGCAGTTGAGGCAGGGGCCTGCTCCTCTTCATCCACACCAAGGTCGACTATCACATCCAGGGGTGTGGTGCCGCCCAGCTGCTGGTCAATCATTTTCATCCCCTGGTAAATCTCTGTGGATTCTTTGAAGTAATCAATAAAGCTGTTTTCCACCATCAACTTCGAGGACCCCACAATACTCCAGATCAGGATCAAGGCACTGACAATGATGATAGCTCTGCCACGATGCTCGGTAAAATCAGCCATTTTTTTGGTGGCTGCGAAATAGGACTCGAAAGAGCGATTGGGCATGCTTTTCTCCATCAACATCAGCACGGTGGGAAAGAGCAAAAATGTCAGGATCAGGGAAACACCAATCCCGGCAGTCATCATCCACCCAAAACTGATAATCGGTCTGATCCCTGAAAACACCAGGGAACTGAACCCGGCCATGGTGGTCAAGATCGCAAAAAGGCATGGTTTGGCCATGGAGAGAGTTGACTCCAGCACCAGTTCGCGCTGGTCGGCGTCCGGCAACTCCTCTGCCAGTTCTCGATAGCGGACTATCAGGTGGATGGTCATCGCCATCGTAATGATCAGTTGAATGGAGATGAAATTTGATGAGATGACGCTGACCTCCCAACCAAATAACCCCAACAACCCACATGTGGCAATGACGGAAAAACTGCAGCACAAAATAGGCAGCAAAATCCAGCGCAGCTGCCGAAAAATGATCCAGAGCGTGATAACGAGGAAAAACAGAACCCCCAGGCCAAAAGTGCTCAAATCGCCCTTGATGAAGGTCACCAAATCGTCGGCGATCATACTCACGCCGCCAAGAAACAGATCGGCATCGCTTTTGTACTTCTCCATCAAAGCCCGCACCTGTACGATGTTATCGTGCACTTTATCACGCATCATATCGCGATGCGCCTTGAAATCCAGCAGGACCTTCTCCAACTCCTGCTGTTCAGCTATGGTGATCGTGCCCTTTTTTTCCTTCTGCCGCAGGGCATCACGCTTTTTTAGAAAGCCCTGCCACTTGGGATCATCATGCAGGTTAGCCAGGATCGCGGTATTCTTAAAATCGGGGCTGACCAGGTTGTTCTGGTAGATCGAACTATTGAGAAACTCCTTTCTTGCCAGGTTTTTATCAATTCCCGGAGATTCCAGGGTCGGGACATTTTTAACCATCTCCTTGACCGGCAGGGGTGGGCTCTCCATCAACGGAACGTCCAGGATGGAAGTCACAGATTCTACCATTTCCAGCTTAAGCAGATCCGCTTTAAGCCTGCGGATGATGTCCAACGATTCATCCCCCAACAGGTCGCCTTTGGGTGTGAAGGTAATGACCAGAAAATCCTGGCTTTTGAAGCGAGCCCAGAACAAGCGACTCAGCTTCAGATCTTTGTCATCTTCCAACGTCAGTGTTTCGGCTGAGGCGTCAATCTCGAGTTTGCGTGCCTGGTACCCCAACAGTGCAATGGCAATAATGATAGCCATCAACACCAACAGTGGATGTTCTAGAATGACCCTGTTATAAAATCGTTTTAACATAGCGTTTCCGTGGGATGTATTTATCTATTTTTTACTACCCGAAGTGGCAAAAGAGCCAGTCACCGCCAGTTTTTCCAGCAGGTCGTCCATGCTGTTCTTTTTCAGAAAGCCGGAAAACTGAGAGCGATAGGTCAGAACGATACTGACGCCCAGGATCTCCAGGTCGTATACCTTCCAGCCCTTTTTTGTTTTGCGGAATTTAAAGATCATCTCCATTCTGTCCCCCTTCGAAACTAGATAAGTGACGACGTGAATGCGCTTTTTCACCTTTTTGGCCGCTTCAACTTCGACCTCTTCATCCGTATAGAGATCGAATTTTTCGATGTATGACTCCTTGAGCCGTTTGACAAACAGTTCTGTAAACTCTTTTCGTTTGGTCTTACTGAGGGGTTTCCAATATTTTTTACCCAGGCAGACCTTGGCCATGAAATTAAAGTCAAAAAACGGGGCCATGGAATCGATAATTTTCCGGTTCCGGGTCTCCTTATCAAGGCTTTTATTCTTAATAAAGCCCATGACAATCTTGATGTTGCGCTCTACAAGATCTTTGACGTCTCCCTGATCACTTGCCATCAATGGTTGAGCGAAAACCAAAGCGAAGATGATTAAAAAGATCAGTTTTCTCATAGCTACTCCTTTATTTGTTTGTTTCGCATCTGCTCGTAACTGTCCCTCAAGAAGGGATAAAAGTCCACAGCATCTTTTTTGAGGCTTTCGTACTCACCCGGTCGCAGAGAGACTTTGTTGATAGTCTTAATGGCAAGAAGACCGTATTCAGCCTCATAGGATTCTGTCTGACCAAGCGGTTTTCGTTGTCCAGTTGGATCCAGGTAGTTATCCGGGACCATGGAAAAAGTGTCCCTCAGATTGGAGGGTCCAAAGAAGGGTAAAACAATATGTGGACCGGAACCAAGACCATAAAAGCCAAGGGTTTGACCAAAGTCTTCTTCGTGCGGCCTCATATCAAACCACTCCTTGGCAGGGTCCCAGAGTCCAAGAATACCGATAGTGGAATTGGTCACAAATCTGAGAGTCTCCTCCCCTGCATTGGCGATCTTGAACTGCAGCAGGTTATTCACAAATCGCAAAGGGTACAGCAGGTTGTGAAAAAAATTTCTCACCCCTCGCCTGGGGGCTTCGGGTATAATGAAGCGATAACCACCGGCAATGGGATTGAGTACCCAGAAGTACAGCTTGTCATTGAAGGTTGTCATCGCCCGATTGTAGCCCTCCAGGGGGTCTGAAACCTCCTGTTTCGCTTCTTCGAATTCGGACTCGAATTCGTCAAACTCTTCATCCTCTTCATCTTCTTCATCTTCTTCATCCTCTTCTGACTTTTCTTCGACATCAGTCAACGGTTCATCTTCTGCATCTGATTCAGAATTCCCCTGAAGCGTTTCTTTTTGACCGGATTCTGGTTCCTCTTCAGCTGTTACCAATACAGACCGTTCCGGTTCTTCAGTAACTGATTGTTCGGTCGCCAGAGATTCTTTTTCGATTGACTGTTGAGAACAGCCACCCAACAGTGCTGAAAACAGAACGATCGCCATCAGCCTTGTTAATATATTTTTCCTGTTCATGAAAGGTTATCGTGTTATCAGTCGGATAGCATTTCTCTTACTATCGTCTTGTTTCGTCTGAGGGTCCGGTGGCACAGAAATACTATCTCGTTTCTCCCGCCAAATCAAACGTAGGTTCATCGACAAAAGTCCTGGGCTATCAAATATCCTTTAGTTTCAGACTGGTTTCCCGCTGCCAACTATATGACACCAAATAATTCAAATTGTAAAGTCCAAGGTCCAAAATTCAGAATCAATTGGTTCTACCTTGCAAATCCCATATTTAATATGCAAACCGAATCCCAATGTCATAACTGCTTCCCGATCCACCAAGCGTTCTTGGTTTTCTAAAACGGCATCTCTCCTTCATTTTTATATACATCTCATTGACTGTTACAATATTTAACAAGATACTAGGTATTTGTAAATACGGGGCTACTCC
>JABGPJ010000103.1:9480-54953 GCA_018645005.1 Deltaproteobacteria bacterium
TGACTGTTACAATATTTAACAAGATACTAGGTATTTGTAAATACGGGGCTACTCCTGTGCTAAAATCCTGCGGACCTGTCGTCACTGTCAGTATTCATATCTCCGTGATATCCATACCTGGAAATGACCTGACCATCAGAGGGATTTCCCTCCATTTACTGTTCGACATGGATTCAAATGTGTCATCATACAGGGATTTTTCTCGAAATACTCGGATATACTGGATTCCACCAGTTAACTGATACAAACTTTCACATCCGCTGTGATCTCAAAGACGGCATTGAGAGGGGAACCGCTTAGAACGCTTACGCAATCAGATTTACGATGGAAAATATGAAATTTGGATTAACGAAGACATTTCTGGGACGGGTGTGCATCTCTGCCTCGGCGTTTTGCCTTTATATGACCACCGTCAGCATTCGCTGGGCAAAAACGTCAGTAGAACTGGACTCCACATTTTTTGTCTTTGCTCGATTTGCATTGGGATTTATTGTCATCTGTTCGATCCTGGCCGTAAAGCGACGCCCCCTCAAACCCAGAAATTGGTGGTTACTCCTGGGCAGAGCGTTCAGCAATGTCGCAGCGGTCTTCTGTTTTTTTAAGGCGGTCAGCCTCACTTCTGCAGCAGAAGGCAACATCCTCAATATGACCTATCCCCTCTTCATCGCGGTCTTCTTCTTTCTATTTCAAAAGGGGAAAAAAGATTATCCTGCCTATTTCCTGACCTTGGTAGCATTTTTTGGTGTCTGGCTGGTCATCTCGCCCCAGGGCTTCGCGTTGAGAATGGAAAACCTCTGGGGGCTGGCATCAGGATTTTTCGGAGCCATTGCCGTTACAATTCTAAATTTTGCTCGGAAATTTAACGATACCGATACCATCCTTTTTTTTATGTTTGGAATCGGCACACTCCTGATTGGTATTTTTTTTCCCCAGCATTTATTCATTCCGACTCTGGAACAAGCCAAATATTTAGCCATAGCCGCCATATTCGGTGTTTTGGGCCAATACCTCCTGACACTGGGTTTTAAATATGTAACGGCCGTTGAAGGGGGAGTCATCTCTTCCAGTCGAATTTTGATTGCAGCAATTCTGGGTCCTTACATTGTATCTGATCCGGCTCTGGGCCTGTCAGGCTGGTTTGGCGCCCTGTTGATCTTTGGTACCAATGTTTATCTGACAATCAGAGATATTGGCACTCAACAAAAATAATTCTACGGCCCCAATCAGCAAATGACTACTGGCATACCGTTTGAATTGATCAACAGAATCGGTTATACTGAGCCGAAAAAAAGAAAAGGGTTAATCAGTGCCTTTGTGATTGTCAATCAATGGATTTTACAGGAAAGGATAAAACGATGATTAAACGTCTGTTTGTAATGATAGTTATACTGTTGATAGTGACAGGTCTTTCGGCGACGGTTTCTGCCAGAAATAAGAAAAGATTGGCCAACGGCTATATGGTTGAAGCCTCAGCAACCTCTCTGGTTATTGAGCTGGCAAAATTCCTCCGAGGACATACCAGGCTCAAAAAAACCGGATCGGGTTGCGTCACCGAAGTGATCCGGTACGTCGAACTGGGTGCGGACGATAAGTTTTATAATTTTGTCGTCAGAAAAGCGGACCAGGACGGAAACCGTAACGGAACTGCTGAATATGCAGAATTGAAAACAATGTGGGATATAGCCTGTACAAACAGAGGTAAGTGACCTGCCCCTGTTTGTATAGGACAGGTTCAGGAGCTCTATTCGGGTTTCTGCCTCGCCTCCATCTTCTTCATGATATGGGCCGTACTTAATTCCAGGGCCAGTTCACGACCCACCGATTCAGTCGGCGCGAATTTGCGGATAAATGAGACCTCTTTTTGGCTGGGGGGAGCTGTCTCTGTGAGATTCTCCGTGATTTTCAGGTCCCAGGGCACATCTTTTTTGACATCATCCAGTGAGATGCCCGGATGAATTTGAGCCAGATAGAGCTCTTTGGTCTCCGGGTCAAATTTGAAGATGCCCTTCTTTGAAATCAACATGGAGGGACCGGACCCTTTGGGAAACAACCCGGAGTCATCCCGGGCGCTACCCCCCTCCAGATAACCGGGTGACGTGACATAGTCCAGTTTTTCCACGAAATTCCCTCCCCGCATTGTCAGAACGGTTCGTTTTGAATACCCAATGAAATCTGCAGCACCGCCGGAACCAGGTAGACGGAGATCGGGCTTGAAATAGTCTCCAATGACAGTGGTATTCAGGTTCCCAAATTTGTCAATCTGGGCTACTCCCAGAAAGCAGACATCGACAAACCCCCGGTAGGTAGTGGTAAATGTCGAAAAGAGGTCCGTAGAGTAGGAAAAGCCACGGCAACTCATCACATCCGCGATGTGGTTCGGTCTCACCAGGGGTTCGAAATCGATAATCCCGGCTTCCATCATCAAATTGACATTGGGCGCATGCAGCGCTTTGGCCAGGGCGCCTGAGATAGTCGGTAGACCGACCCCCAGGACAACATTCTCGTCATCATGAATCTCCCTCGCTGCAATAATGATTAACAGTTCGTTCAGTGTATATTTAACAGTCATGGAATAACCCCCTTTCATTCATAATGGTTTCCAATTCCTCCAGTGTCACTCCCATACCTCGTTCTGTGCCGTCGTATTTCCAGGAAGAGGTAAAAGCAGAACCTAAATTGACCGGTGCCGAGAAGTAGTCCTTGGCCCGCAGACCTTCCAGATATTCAGTACCAAATAACTCAACATAGTGGTCCATATAGGCACTACGGTCAGGACAGCCATACACCCATTCATCCAACCAGGCCTGCAGTCCGTCTTCAGTGGCAGCAGCTCCCTGGAACAGCCCATAGGCCAGACGGTCCATATTATAGTAACCAACTACCTCTGTGGGATGAGAGCACCAGGGAATCTCAATCACCGCATCGGCTCTGAAACCCGGAATAATTGTATGATGGGGGCTGGAACGAATAACGTCGTGATCAACGATCTCTTCGCAGGAAATAATGATCCGCTTGCTGGCCAGCGCTGCAGCAGCGACACTGCCCATAGCTCCCCAGTATTGAGCGTTTCCGAACTTATCAGCTCTCTGGACATGAATAATACAGACATCCGGATTGAGGGCCGGAACCGTCAGGATCTTTTTCCCCGTATAAGGACAGTCAACAACCCGATATTTATCATCTCCCATAAAACCGCGAATCCGGTAGAGATCTGTTGCCATTACCCCTTCGAATACCTGCATGAAATTAAAACCGTGCATGCCCGCCATGAGGCGAGCATTATAGTTGTAGTTGGTATAGTCCTCAAGTTGCAGAGTCCCTGCCTGCAGAGCTCTTTCCACTGCGGATCCGCCGGCTTTGCCTCCTGAACGCAAAGTATAGGTGGTCACCAGCCGATCCACTATCCCTGCTGCGACCATCACCTCCACATCGAAAATACCAGACTGGGAATAGACCGTCAGGTTCTTTTTAT
Source organism: Deltaproteobacteria bacterium (assembly GCA_018645005.1). Lineage (GTDB taxonomy): Bacteria > SAR324 > SAR324 > XYD2-FULL-50-16 > XYD2-FULL-50-16 > JAHJRI01. The sequence continues at coordinate 12,953 of JABGPJ010000103.1, forward strand.
GCTGCCGTACCACTTCATAGACGAGCTCGGCACAGGCACTTAAGGTATAATTTCCGATAATAAGCTCGTCGCCATCTTTGACAAACTGACTGATGGCATCAGCGGCGCTCATTACTTTTTCGCTGGATTGGGACATAATATGCTCCTCATTATTTTTAAATACCGGACATATCCGGTTCTTCACCTGCTTTCAGGCGATCATAAAGGGTAAACTGCGGGCTAAAATTTCATGTTTGGCAGGTTCAGCGAGGCAGTGTTTCCACCATCCACTGCCAGGGCTTGCCCGGTAATATAACTGGCGTCATCACTGGCCAGAAAAAGAATGGCCTGGGCGAGCTCTTCAGGTTTGCCGTAACGACGTAATTCACACCGACTTCCCAGCTTGTGCTCTTTGCCGGCATCCCTGGCCATATCAAATATCGGTTGGGTCATACCCGTTTCCGTCAAACCGGGACAAACTGCGTTGACACGCACATTGAATTGCCCCAGATCACAGGCAGCGGTCTGGGTGAAGTTGATCAGGGCCGCCTTGCTGGCACTGTAGGCATTTGTACCTGCACCGGCACGGATACCGGCCACTGATGCTGTGTTAACGATCGCGCCCTGATTGCGGGATTGCATATGCTCGGCAACGTGTTTAATTCCCAGCATGGCTCCGACTACATTGACACCGTAAACCTGTTGCCAGTTTTCTGCATCGTCATCTAAGTGTCCTTTGTGATCTCCCGTAATCCCTGCATTGTTACAAAGAATATCCACCTGGCCGAATTCTTCCAGGGTAAAATCGATCAGGGCTTTTACTTCCGATTCAACAGAGACATCTGTTTTCTTTGCCAAGGCTGTCCCGCCATCTTGTCCTATTTTTGAAACAATCTCCTGCAAAGCACCCTCATTAACATCTGCCAGAACAACCTTTGCTCCTTCCAGCGCAAAAAGCAGCGCGGTGGCTTTTCCAATTCCGCTGGAGGCGCCCGTGATGATGGCAACTTTTTCCGTTAATCTGCCGTAGCTTCTCATACATTCTCCGTCTTCACTTGGTTAATTAAACGTGTCACGAATTTCAAAATACTGAACCAGAGCCTGCAGCGACCTGGCAGCTCTTTCCGGGTTGGGAAAAACCGGGATTCCTTTTTTAATAAACGTTTTGTTGACCAACTCTTCCATCCCGCGAAAAGTGAATCCCACAACCGGTTTATCGAACCTTTGTCGTAATTCCCCAGCAATCTCCTCAATAGACCAGCTCATCTTATCCACTGTCTCGTTCACTTTCTCCTCTGACATCCCACTACTCGCCATTTTCATCTTCAATATATCCTGCGGCACAAAGAGATAGATCAACAACATGTCAATGTTCTCATCCTCCAACAGAATTTGTGGTATTTTCAGGAAAAAATCGCTGAAATTTCGGGTGAAGGTCAGATCAACCGGGTTGTTTGCATTCCCCGTATCGGGTATGAACGGGGAGAGCTTTTCAAGGGTTGTCGCTGTGAAAGCAGGCAGATGGAGTCCCACGCGGCCACAAATATCGGCTGCTGTGGCAGCAGGGCCGCCTGAATGACTGAGTATAGCAACCTTGCGTCCCTCCGGTCTGGGCATACTACCCAAAAGCCAGCAGATATCAAACATTTCGGTGATCGATTGGGCTCGAATAATACCGCACTGCTTAAACATGGCATCATAAAGATCGTCCGGACCGGACATGGAACCCGTGTGAGAAAAAGCAGCACGCCGACCGGTTTCGGATCCGCCCACGTAATATGCGACGATGGGTTTGTGTGGAACGATAGCTTGTGCCACTCTAATAAACTCCGCCCCACGATTGATACTCTCTATATAGAGAGCGATGACCTTTGTGTGCGGGCAGACGGCCAGGTACTCCAGACAATCCACCAGGTCCACATTCAGTTGGTTGCCAACGCTGAAGGCAGTGCTGAATCCGATATGGTTGCGGGCCAGGTAGTTGTACATCTGGGCAATAAAACTGCCGCTCTGAGATGCCAGTCCGATAAATCCAGGGTCCCCTTCGATGGGGATCGGTGTCGTACATATTTTGGCATATGGATTGGCAACGCCCAAACAGTTTGGTCCCAGTATACGGATGCCATATTCATCCGCAATCTTTGCCAGCGCCTTTTCTGATCCAACACCGTCACCACCAACCTCCTTAAATCCACCTGAAATAATAACAGCCTGTCTGATGCCCTTTTCACCGCAGGCCTGGAGCGTTTCAGCCACAATCCCCCCCGGCAGAACGATCACTGCGAGATCAGGAATTTCGGGCAGGTCAGCCACTGTTTTGTATGCTTTCAACCCTTGAACCGTTTCATCATGACGATGGACGGGATAGATCGATCCTTCAAATCCAGTTACCTGGGTAGCGCGCATGAGCAAAGTGCCCATGGAGGATTTGTTGTTCGACACACCAAAAAAAACAATCGTTCTGGGATTGGCCACGCGGTACAGTGGGCTCTCCTCCAGGGAATGTATCATTTTAAGCTCTTGGAAGTACTAAAACGGATTATTATTGGTCCGGGTGATGGAGTCGTTAGCAAACCATCCCTGAATCGGAGTTTGACCCTACCGACAAATCCCAACCGCAATTTTGATATATGAATGAGTTTGGCTGAAGAGGAGGACACAATTGCCAGAATTTGCTGACCTTGATGGGGTTGATAAATCCAGTGGTCAGTCCCGCCCTTTGATCATACTTTGCAAAATATTTTTTCGACAGACTATTTTGCCGTGTCCCTAATTTATATGGGATTTTATTTCGGCTCGTCAAGATATTTCGAGCAGGTGTTCGATTATAATTTCGGGGTTAATCCTTTCTTATTCAGCTCATAGCAAAGATTAATCGGCATGAAATAAATGGAACATTTGCTCGATTATTCTTGACGTTATGGGAGCCTGAAACCTAAAATTAGAACGAAACATTGTTAAACGATATCGATAACAGAATACACTGTTGGGTGCATATTCCAGTTAAATCATGGCTCTGTGATTGAAAAAACTGAGCGAGACAGCTGATCCAATTCAGGAGGCACTGAATAGTTGACCCAGCCAGTTTACTGCACCATATTGTTTGTTAAAAAATCTCAATTCCCTAGTAAATATGAAGGTATAAATGGTAGACTTTTCAATCAAAAGGTAAAATTGCGTTGATCACAAGAGCAAGCAGAGGTATCGGCGAAGCAATTGCACAAACTCTGGCGGCAAACGGGGCTCACTGTATCCTGGTCAGTCGAAAACGTGACGGTTTGCAGGCGGTGGCAGAGAAAATCCGGTAGTGGTGCCATCGTAAATGTGGCTTCCGTAAACGGCATCTCGCCCGCACCTTATCAAGGAGTTTACTCTGTGACCAAGGTTGCCCTGATTTCCATGACCAGGGCCTATGCCGCAGAACTGGCAGCAAAGAAGATCCGGGTAAATGCGCTACTACCCGGGTTAACAGAAACCAAATTCGCTGGTGCGCTCTTTGACAACAAAGAGATCTACGATCATGCCATACAGAAGATCCCGATGAAACGACATGCTGCTCCGGAGGAAATGGCAGGTGCAGTTCTATACCTGGTGTCCGAAGTTTCATCGTACACAACGGGAACCATGATCACCTGTGATGGCGGCGGACTGATCTGATCATCAAATTGTAAGTAGAGCCCTTTAAAAAGACCTGGCAGATCCTGCCATTTTTCAGGTACTGCGACAACCCGACGCAGCGGATTTTAACAATACAGTAAAATATGGGAGTTTTGAATGCATGAATTGCCGGTAACCGAAAAAATTCTGGATATTATTGTTGCGCATGCTGAAAGAAACAATGTTCAGAAAGTCGTCACTATAAATCTGAATATAGGTGAACTCAGCGATCTGGAAGATGAGTGGATACAGAATTATTTCGACTATCTAGCCAAAGGCAGTGTGGCAGAAGGTGCCAAGCTGGTGATCGAAAAAGTGCCGGTCGTCATGAACTGCAACGGTTGCTCCAACACTTTTCAGGTTGATATCAAAGAGATGAAGGAGATGCAGTGTCCCGACTGCGACAGTAAGGATTATACGCTGATTTCCGGAAAAGACTATTACATTAAAAATATGGAGGTTGTTTAAATGGACGAAGTACGATTAATCGAAGTTAAAGAGGATATCCTTTCCGATAACAAGGCACAGGCAGATGGTTTGAGAATCAGCCTTAAAGCTGAGAAGTCATTTCTGATGAACCTCATGTCCTCTCCAGGAGCTGGGAAAACCACCTTACTGATGAAGAGTATCGCAAAAATCAAGGACGACGTAAAAGTCGGTGTGATGGAAGCAGATATCGATTCCAAGGTGGATGCGGAAAAATTAGTGGCTCAGGGGATATCCGCCATCCAACTCCGCACCGGTGGATTTTGCCACCTGGATGCCAACATGGTGACAAAAGGTCTGGAAGCAATGGATGTCAAAGGACTGGACCTGATCATCATCGAAAATGTAGGAAATCTGGTCTGTCCCGCAGAATTCGATACAGGTGCCGTTTTGAATGTCATGTTGCTCAGCGTTCCCGAAGGGGATGATAAACCGCTGAAGTATCCATTGATGTTCACCGTCTGTGATGTTTTGATCGTGACCAAGATGGACTATCTCTCACTTTCTGATTTTGACCTCAACGCTGTCAGAGAAAGAGCCAAAAAGCTGAATCCCAACATCAAAATATTCGAGGTCTCCGCCAAAACGGGTGAAGGTCTGGATGATTGGACAGACTGGCTGAAAAATGAAGTGACCACCTTCGGGAAGTAGCCTCCAACCTCTTCCCGGCGAACTGAATTCCACCCCGTCTTCCGGTCAAACTGCTGATACGGGAGGGATCTTTGGCAAGACTATTTTTAGCAATGGCAAAAGAGACCTGATTCATGATACCATATCTATTGAGAATGGCATCGCTAAAGTGGTTATCAAAAAACTTAACAGGGTTAGACTATGACAGTGGCGAAAGACATAAAAATTCTCCTGGTTGAAGACGCAAAATCGATGCGTAAAATTGAGGTGAAGATTTTGAGGTCAATCGGCTTTGAAAATATTCTTGAAGCGAATGACGGAGTGGAAGCAGTTGAAATTATAGAAAGTACCGATGGAATAGATCTGGTTATCAGTGATTGGAATATGCCGAATATGAGTGGATATGAGCTTCTCGTCGCAATACGGCAGAATGAACAGTATCAGGATGTTCCGTTTATCATGGCCACTGCTCAGGCAGATAAGGAACAGGCTCAAAAAGCTGAGAGCGCTGGCTGTAGCGGTTTTATTCCCAAGCCATTTTCAGCCGGCGAGCTAAAAAACCAAATTGAAATGGTTTTTGGTGAAGAGCAGACCGAGCCTGAAGACGCGGAAGCGGCAGGCCCCCAAAAATCTGCATCCGGAAAAGTAAAGCTCCGGGTTGCCCATATCCAGATTACGGACCATCTGATTCTCGGCGTTCTCAAAAGCTGGATCGAACAGGGTGAGATTGTACCCAAACATTTTGAGCTGGAGACGCAATGTATGGCAGGCTGGAATCCTGTCGAACAGGCCCTTGAGAAAGGCGATGTCGATGCGGCATTCGTCCTGGCGCCAATTGCCATGGATCTTTTTCATTTCGGGACACCGATAAAAATGGTGCTTCTGGCCCATCGCAACGGCAGCATCTTCGTTCGCAATAAACAAGGTGATTACCTGGCGCCTTATGAGGACTTTTTCAAGAAAAAGTCAGTTCTGATTCCCCATAAGATGTCCGTGCATCACATGCTGACCCATATGTTTTTTAATCCGATTAATGTTAAACCGAGCTTGGATAAGGATGATGACGTCGATATTAACCTTGAGGTTGTTGCCCCGATAAATATGACTCCCTTTATGAAAGAGAATTCTGAGGTGGGCGGTTTTGTTGTGGCTGAACCGATGGGTTCCAAATCGGTTGCCTCTGGTGTAAGTGAGAAACTGTTTCTCTCCAGTGAAATATGGCCGAATCATCCATGCTGCGTGGTAACAGTTCGTGATGATTTCAGTGAACCTCACTCTGAAGCAGTTCAAGAATTCGTTGAGTGTTTGGTAAAGGCTGGAAAGTTCGTTGCCGAAGAGGGTGCAATGGCCGCATTTGCCGCAGTCAGGTTTCTGGATCCTGATAAAAAGCTTGACCTTAAGATTCAGGTCCTGAAGAAAGTTCTGACAGACCCCCTGGGCATCACAACAGACAACCTCTTTCCTGTTAAAGCGGACATTGATAAAATGCAGCGCTACATGCATGACAATATGGGCGTCGGCCACCTGATTGATATGGACGCTTTTGTTGACACTCAATACGCAGAAAAAGCCTGCCCGGACTTCAATCCCGACAAATACTCTGCCGAGCTCCTCAATACGGAAGAGGTGATAACGTCTATCTTGTCTCGCAGTACAGGGGATTCAGAATAACAGGGAGATACATAGCAGATAGTCTATTGATCTGTTGCTGAGAAGGGCGTCACCAGTTCAGAAAACGGTCACTCTCAGACAGCGCACTGAAAACCGCGTTTTCATAAAACTGCAGCTTTCCTTCCAGTGCGATGGGGGTCGGGATTGAGCGGGTAAACGGATTCTTCAAGAGCTGGGCTTTGAAGCTGGTGTCTGTGATATCGGTGACTTCCGCATCCTGAAATCCCAGGGTAACTCTGTCAATTGGGAAAAAGCACTTATAGATCGTTTCCTTGATGGAAAATATGATCCGGGCTTCACGAGAAAGCCGGTCTGATAAGACCGGCCACCGATCTCTTTCCCAGGGAGTCAATGTGTAGCGGGTGATGTCCGACCTTACTTCACGGGAGAGATCCTCGATATCAATTCCCAGCCCTATCAGCCGCTGATGCGGTTTTCTGATAATACCCGCCGCCAGAGAGGCTCCATGGGTGATACTTCCCAGGACGTTCAGCGGCCAGAGTGGCGAACGGTCATGGTGCCGTAGTATTGGCAAGCGGGGATATCCCGCAGCCTTCATCGACACATGAGCACATCTGCGGCCACTGAAAAATTCAGCTCTGCGGCTGGCCGATAGAAACGTATTCCCAATTTCGATCTCCAGTGGATGTACATTTGTCAACAAAATCCCATTTTTGTCGGCTGCAAAACAGCATGCGTCCGGAAAGGGATTTTGAAATGGCATGTTACCCAGATGGATTGGAGTGATCAATTCTTTATATTTCACGTATCCTCTGGATCTTGACATGATAATATAACCAGCACAACCGCAAAATTCAGGCACTTCCCCACTGATAACCAATGTCGAAGACTCTTTTCACATTGGTATCCTGGCAGTCCATCACAGCACCGATTTCAAGTTGAAATTTTTCATCGTTTTTTTTGAATAATATCAATCATGGACATGTTTTCCATGCTTCTGTAACATTTAAATAACAAGAACAGCACATCCGCCATAACCTTTCTAAAATCTGGGAAATATGAGTTCAAAAAAACTGATCACCTCTGCCCTACCCTATGTCAATAACGTCCCCCACCTGGGAAATATTATCGGCTGCGTATTGTCTGCCGACGTTTATGCCAGATTCTGCCGCGCCCAGGGGTATGAAACCCTTTATATCTGCGCTACCGATGAATACGGTACTGCCACGGAGAATAAGGCCAGGGAAGAGGGAATGACCCCTAAAGAGATTTGTGACAAATACCACGTCCTGCATCGGGAAGTATACAAAGCCTTCAATATTTCGTTCGACTATTTCGGCAGAACTTCCAACCCGGTACACACAGAGGTCACCCAGTCCATTTTCAAAGAGCTAGACGCGAAAGGAATGATCTTTGAGGAAGAAACAGAACAGACCTATTGTGAACACGACCAGATGTTTCTGGCAGATCGTTATGTGGTCGGGAAATGTCCGTTCTGCGGTTTCGAAGAAGCCCGTGGAGATCAATGCGACAGCTGTGGGAAACTCCTGCAACCTACTGAACTGCTAGATCCCAAATGTCAGATTTGTCAGAATGCACCTGCCAGAAAACTAACCCGGCATCTCTACATTGATCTTCCAAAACTGGAATCCCGCTTGAAAGCTTTTCAGGATAAGTCCATGGACAAAGGCGGTTGGAGTAACAATGCGATCAGTGTCACCAAAAGCTGGATCGCTAATGGAATACTACCTCGCCCCATCACAAGGGATTTGAAATGGGGTATCCCGGTACCGAAAGCCGGATATGAAAACAAGGTTTTTTATGTCTGGTTTGACGCCTGCATCGGATACATTTCGGCCACAAAAGCTGTCCGTCCTGACAGCTGGGAAGAGTGGTGGCAGGATCCGGAAAACACACAACTGTACCAGTTCATGGCCAAGGACAACATTCCTTTTCACACGGTGGTTTTCCCGGCCTGCCTGATGGGAACCGAAAAACCCTGGACGCTGCTGCATCACATCAACAGCACCGAATATCTCAACTATGAGAATGAAAAGTTTTCCAAATCAAGAAAAATAGGTGTTTTCGGTAGCGACATCATGAAGTTGGATCTCCACATCGATCTCTGGCGCTTTTATCTACTGCATAACCGACCGGAGAGATCAGATTCCAATTTTTCCTGGCAGACATTCCTCGAAGATATCAATAGCAACTTCATTGATAATATTGGGAATCTTGTCAACAGAGTGTTGGTTTTCTACAACAAGCAGTTTGAAAATGGCGCGAACAAGCCTGATTTCAGCGCTGAACAGATCCAATTCCTGGAGGGCGTAAAGCGTGAGGAGGACAAGATCGTCAGCCAACTGGAAAAGGTGCAGCTGAAAGAGGCTTTTAATAATATTCTGGCTCTGGGAAGAAAGGGTAACAAATTCTTTCAGGATCAGGAACCGTGGGCCAGAATCAAAACCGATCCCACCGCTGCCAAATCCAGCCTGATCGCACTGATCTATCTTGTCCGGGATCTGGGTATTTTACTGTCCCCCTATATGCCGGAAACATCTGCAAGAATATTGAGTCTCGTGGGTGCGGAAGCAGTTGATTATAGAGACTTGGGAAAATGGGAAGCCATCCAGACCATTTCTATCGAGACCCCCCAGATCCTGTACAAAAAACTGCAACCCAAGGAGATCCAAAAATTCAAAGAACAGTTTTCCGGGGTTCAGAACACTGCCGTTGATCCTATAGCAGCCTGGCAGGATATCGAAATTAAAGTGGGACTTATCAAATCTGTTTCCCAGCATCCCGAAGCAGACCGGTTGTACGTCGAAGAGGTCGATTGCGGTGAAGAGCAGCCGCGAACCATCGTTTCAGGTCTGGTAAAATACTACAAACCTGAGGAACTACTCGGGAAAAAAGTTCTGATCGCCTCTAACCTGGCCCCGGCAGAACTTCGAGGCGTCATGTCGCAAGGAATGTTGTTGACTGCAGAGCACAAAAAAAAGCTGGAAGTCCTGGAGGTCGATTCTGCAAAGCCGGGTGACCGTGTCTATCTGGAGGGTGGAGAGGTCAAACCGCTGGCAGGGCAAATCAGTATTGAACGGTTTCAAGAGGCAAAAATCAGCATTGAAGATCATGTTGTTCAAATCAGTGGGAAAAAACTGATGCTCGACGGAGCTGACATTCGAACGCAGAATGTTGTCCGGGGAATGGTCAAGTAACAACCAGGCCCCCCGGTCAAAAGCGGTAGTTCACCTGAAAAAGCGGAATTCCCTGGGGACGCGGCTTATACTGCGCGTATCGCAACTCCCTGAGCTCCGGACTCATCAATGGCGGCAAGTTGAGACCCTCTTCAAATTCATCCGAATAGGTTGGCTGTCGGTAGGGGAAAGTCGCCTGCTGATTGAGCTGCATCATGCCGAAAATGAATCCAATTATGGATCCGCCACCCATCCCGCTCAGCGCATTCAACCGGATATCCGCGCTGGGAGCCAGTGGATCCAACATCCAAAGCGCTACACCGAAAACAATACCTCCGGCTGCACCTCCCAACGTAAAAAAAGCAAGTTTTTGCAGCGCCGGAGGCCCTTCATCCTGAGCAAACGCTTTTTGCTGGCTGGCCAGCAGCATGATTCCCAATGCAAAAACTAAACTTAAGCGGATAACACTTTTTCCCATCGATCCTCTTCTCATTGTTTTCGTCGAAATATAGATCTGTTTTAAAATCCATTCATCATCCATGCCTTTTTATCAAACTCCCCCGATCATCATCCGGATTCCACAACTGCAGCGCCCAACCGCTGAGCATTCCACCTATGCTAAGTCACACTCTTGAAGGCGTCTGCAGAGGAAGTAGATACAGAAATAACTTTTTGAACGAAGAAGAACAGGCGCTGGAACAACTATTCAATCAAGACACCGGACCACATGTATTTAGCCACCACACTGCTCATAAAACAGGAGTGTTTCCTCTGTCATTTTTTCAAGAGTATAGTGATCCAAATAACTATTGCGAGCTTCTGCGCCTGTATGCTGCAACCGCTCTGCACCTGTTGTCATCCACTGAATCCCCTGCACCAGAGCCTTTTCATTTTTTTCAGCAGTTAGATATCCGTTTTCTTTGTGCCTCACAATATCAGGCAGTGTTCCCGTTGGAAAAGCAAGAACAGGAATTCCCAGGGAAAAGAACTCAACTGCAACGCGACAATTCACCTCACTATCCAATGATGGAATAACACCCAAATCCGTGAGGGACAGAATTCGCCCCAAATCTTTCTGGAATCCAAGAATTGTGACCTGCTGCTGCATTTTATTTTCTGTCATAAAGCGTTGCAGTATCTGGAGCTCTTCCGGAAACTCGTCCAGATCCTTCACCAGAAAAACGAGGTGGAAAGGTTCTTTCTTGAAGTGAGCCAAGGCTGCCAGCAGAAGGTCGTGCCCTTTAACACGTTGAGTTCGACCCAGCAAAGTCAGTACCTTCGCTGCAGCTGGGATGTTCAGCTCACGCCTCACAGAGTCGCGCTCCTGATCAGACGACCGGGTGACAGATGATTCCCCATAATGAACCACCGCTAATCGTTGTCCAATCAGCCCAAGATCCTGCAACCACAGTTTGACAGGAGATCCTACAGCGATAATACCATCACAGGCCCCTGCACCGTACAAAAACCGGTTGGCAAAATGTTTTCCGGGGGCCCGTGCCTCCCCCCGGGTCTTGATATAAGTTAAATGTGGACGTAGTCGGCGAGCCAAACTGAACAAAAACGAGCCATTCGATTTGAAGGAGTTGATCAGTTGTATATCATGGGTATCAATCAATCTCAGAATCTTTCGAAGGTTGAAAAAGTGCGCTAGCGGTGACATGGCATCCAGCTTGATATCAGTAACAACCGGGATACCATGTTTTTGGGCCTTTTTTTGGACTGGCGAATCATGGTTCACGATCATCCAGACCGGGTACCCTTTCGCTAACAGACCACGCGCCAGGTTAACCGCATAGGCCGCCTCCGCATTCCACCAACGGACATTTATGGAGAGAAGGAATCTTTTTTCTGACATTTAGATTTCGCCCGCCGGAATACCCGTTTTTTTGAAGTAGTAGACATGGCCTTCACGCGTCAGTTTTCTACCTTGATCCAAGGTCAAAGGAAAGGTGGAAGAGGTAGAGACATCATGGGGTCTAAAAAAGTGAAGATCCTTGGCATCATTATACAAGATTCGACCCACAGCTGTTTCTCCCTTCAGAGAAAAAAACTCAATCCAGATATTTTTATCCTTATCAGGCAGGCTTTCATTCAATTTGATCTGCTTCAGGTTCCATTTTGAGAATCCTTTCGGTAGCTTCGCAACTACCTGTTCCTCAATTTTCTGAACAGTTTCTTCTTCGTTTTCTTCTTCCTCATTCAACAGTTGTGTTTTATCTTTAAGGGTGTTTTCCCCCATCACAGTATCAACTGCATTGTAATATTCGTCTTGGAACACTTTTTTTAGCCCTTTGATTCTCAGCAACAGGTCATTTGCTTCCTGATGTTCCATCAAGGTCGTCATCTCCTGTTCACTTAAGGTTTCCCTTTCAACCTTTCTCAGCGCGCTCAGCATCAAGGGTCCGAACAGTGATTTCATATTCTGAAGGAGTTCCACCATAAATCGCTGCTGATCCAGTCTTTTCTCATCAACCGATTTGTTTTTGTTTTCCAGATAGTGTTTTTTCCACTCAGGAAGCTCTTCCGCTTTTTTCTTCAAAATGTGTCTCTCTGATGCCGGATTTTTAGAATATTTTTCATTCTAACCTGTGCCAACCCTTTCCCAGTCTAGCGTACAGGATTAGTCGATCTTTGAATTTTTCCTGTTTTGTGTTTGTAGTTTATTACTATATTTGCATTTCGTAAAGAAATCCTCAATCAATTCGAGCGTCAAGTTCCGTGACGGTTGACTTTGTTTTCAAAGGAATGAAATAATCAGATAGCGATTAGTGAAAATTTGAAAGCATGACTTTTATCCGAAAAAGAAATAGTTGGTTTTTTCGTTTTGTCCTTGGTTTCGCCCATGCAAGTTGTGTTGGTTAGATGTTTCATCGCACAACGCTGAACTCCTGGACCCCAGTAGACACGTATGGCAAAACTAGAGAAAATAGATAAGTGGATGGATTCCGGAGAGGAACCGAAATCCAAAAAAAACAAAGCAAAGGAAAAAAAGGGCGCCAGCCTGGCGAGTGAGATTAATCTCAAAGCCAGAAAAAAGATAACAAAATCTCCTCGCGCAAGCTCCGTCAGTCAGATCGCCAGAATTCAACAACTTTTAAAAGAATCACCAGACTCACCTGAGTTTTTAGGAAAGATTAAAATTTCTGTTCCAGAATCCAAAAAAGGTTTTTTCAAGAAGAAAAAATACCAAGATCTGGCCAAGTTGAGAAACGATCTCAACATGCTAACGAAAGATGGAAAAGTAGACCTTCACTCACGCCAAAAGGTCAGAACCGATCTGAAGAAGTATCCCGATGTCCCGGACCTGCATGTCATCAATGCTGTCTACACCTACCAGGACACGCCACGGATCGATGATGCGCAGGCGATCAGCCAACAGGCACAGGATAAACTCAATGAGCACCAGCTGTCACAATTGAAAAGGGCTATTCATGAAGTTGTCTTGGCTTTTCATCAAGGCGGTTTGAGTATTTTTAATATCAATTGGTTCATGAAAATCTACATTGACTATCTGAATGTATATAAAACCAGGCTCACTCACATGTACCGTGGAATTGCCAAAAATAAGGATCCGGAATCCATCACAATCGCTAAGAAACTACGCAACAAACAGGCAGAAATCATTGAACTACAGCAGGTCAAGGCACGTTTCGGGGGGCTATCCAAACTGGGGATCAAACTGAACGCCACGACATATCTTTCAGATCATTTCACACCGATGGAGATCAAAAGAGCAGCTGCCGCATTTAAAGCGGGGGATCTATCCAAAGTCATTGTTGAGGAGAGAAGGGCGGGAAAGATTATTTTCGTTTATTTGACCGTACTCACTTTGCTGGCAAAGATACCTATTCTCAAGCATCTGGTTGAGCATGAGCTGAGCACCATTCCAGAGGATGACAGAGGAATTGCTTTAAGAAAGCGGATGGTGACGACCCTGATGTTGGTCTCGGAATTTGAACTTGCCATGAACTCAGGAGACAAAACAAGTGCCCGCAACGCAGCCAATGGTATGTACAGATACTGTCTGGAAACGATCAAAAACCGCCTGCAGGGTCAAGTCATGCGGGAACTATACGAAGTGGATTCTCTTCTGAAGGCAGTCTGGATCGTCAAGGCAGCCGATGGACTCTTCGAAAAATCGGCATACAAAAAACTGCTACAACAGGCTTATGGACACTTGAAGGTCATCTCAAGCGAGCAGAACGCGTTGAAAGATAAGAAAAGGGAAATGGTCGTAGAACTGGCCGGCAAATATACCTACCAGCTCGATACGATCATGGATCAGAACGGTTGGATCGGTGAGGTTGAAAGCCAGTCCTGGTCAAACCGCGACAATTGATGTTGAAACGCTTTCCCCCTTAGCTGAAAATATAGAGTTCTCCCTCTTCAATCCATTCCGGTTCTATACGGGTAATTTTCCCACCCTCTGCTAAATATTTTGTCATTGCCTCTTCAATTTCATTGCGTGTGGCAGATGGAAATTTTTTTTCCCTTCTTTTTCTCTGCTCGGCTCTGGCGATGCCGTTTAACTTGTTTTTTTTGAATGCCATTTTTTCCTCCTCAAAGGTGATTTGTTTTCTTACATCCCTTATCGGCAGAGAAAGCGTATACTTTAGAGGGAATGGACGAAAAAAACGTCTCCACGCAGCTAAATCTTTACAATATACATTGGTACAGTTACTATCAAATTTATCAATATAATCAGGACATTTAGATGCCTGAGACCGGTTCTGCAGCGTTTTCTATTTATCTATTTGAAATAATATGCATTCTACCAGGCCTCAGCCATGAATGAACGGAATTCGCTAACACTGTAAACAAAGACTGAAAAGAGGAAGGATCTGGCATGGCAACAATTATCTCATTTGTTAGTCAAAAAGGGGGTGTCGGCAAAACCACCAGTGCCATTAACCTGGCGACAGCGTTTGCTTTTGGGGGATATTCTGTTTTAATGGTGGATTTGGATCCACAAAGCTCCATTCGTTTTTCAATGGGTGTGCAGAATAATGTCTCCAGAGGAACACAGGAGTTGTTCCTGGATCCGGAGATGCCCATGAGCGATCTGATTCAGGAGACAGGACAGGAAAACATGGAGTTTATTTTCTCTAATGTGGAGACTTTGGAGAATGAAAGAGCCGTTCTGGAGATCGGAGCCAATGCCACGCATTTACTGGAGAGGATAAACGAGGTCAGCGACCAGTATGATTTTATTGTGATCGATGCCCCTTCATCGACTAATAACATGGCCATCAATGCTATTTATGCTTCTGACCTCATAATTCTGCCACTGCAGTGTGAAAATCTGGCCATAAAATCGTTGAAACGATTTTTGCGCTCTTTTAACGAACTCAAAAGCATTTTCCCAAACAAGGACTTGCGACTGGCCGGCATACTGTTGACGATGTTCGATCGCAAATTAGAGATTCATCGGCGGATTGGTCAGCAAATCTACAAAGCATTATCTGACTCGGTTTTTGAGACGATCATTCCTCGAAACGAAGCCATCGTCGAGTCCAGCGCCCTGGGTAAATCCGTCATCACTTACAACCTCAGCACCATTGGTGCCACGGCCTACATTCGACTAATGAACGAACTTGTAGACAAATTCGATCTTCGATAATTTGCCATGCCTATATCCAGCCGTCGCCAAGCAAGAATTCTGGCCTATCAGACGTTGTACCAGCGGAAAAAGATCGGCATTCATCCAACAGGAGAAGAGCTCCTGTTTAATGACAATCCGCTCGCAGAAAAATATTCAGATTTCTGCCATCAACTGATCGAAACGACCTGGAAAGAGTTAGCTACTGTGGATGAAACGATCCAACGCCATTTAACCAACTGGAGGCAAGCCCGCATTTCTGATTCATTGAATGCACTTTTGCGCATTGCCACCAGCGAACTGCTCTTTTTCCCGGACATTGATGGTAAGGTTGTACTGAACGAAGCCATCGAGATCTGCCGCAACTATGTGGACGCCCAGGCCACAAAAATTCTTAACGGTGTTCTTCATGCCATTTGGCAGGAAAAGTCGACCCCCCTTCCGGCCGAGGACACCCTCCCCCCTGAGACCGCTTCGTAAAAACGCCCTCAAAACCGCTTTGGTGGGCAGCTTAAAGGCGACTCAGTTGAGGAATTTCTGAAAATCACCGAACATCTTCAGTATTTTAGGGGTATAACGGGCGATGATCTCATCGGGATTGGGGACAGCATTGTCCTCCGCGTCAGTTACTTCGTAATAGGAAATGCCTTCGAAGGGGGTATAGTTAATTTTATAGTCTGTATCTATCAAGACCCGATTGGCCATTCCATCCGCAATGATATAATCCCGTGGTGAAGAATCCAGCAGGGACTGCCCCAGGGTATGCAGGCGGCCGTCATATGTTTCTCCCATCAATTCCATGAAGGTGCTGACGACATCTGCATGTGAGGTCAGCCGGGTGATATCCTGTGGCTTGCTGCCGGGATAGTAGAGAATCGAGGGGACCTGCAACTGTTCATTGGTGAATGCACTGGCGTGCCCCCAATGTCCATGTTCGTATTTTTCCGAACCATGATCACTGGTTATATAGATCACCGAATTCTCGAAATACCCTTTTGCCTCCAGTTTTTCCAGCAAGCCTGCAATCAGATGATCGACATAATTGGCTGCATTGCGGTACTCGTTGAAGCCCCGACGGCGATCCTCCGCTGATCTCGGATCGAATATGAGACTTGGATTATCCGGGACGAACTTCTTGAATTTATCGTGTTTAAAATGAGGCAGATGGGGCGAATCGTAAAACACCATTAAAAACAGGGGCTTTTCTGACTGCCGGCTATGCTCATCAATAGTCTGCAGGGCCCGCTGGTTGATCATCTCATCACTTATAAAGCTGTCTGGATGTAGTTCATCCACGATATAGTCCTTCACTTTAAAAAACACCAGATGGTCTGTTCCCAACCACCCCAGACTCTTCGAAGAATACAATGCCAGCTGATAATTGTTCTCCAGTAACACATCAAAAATAATCGGTGAAACCTCACCCCTGGAAAAAAAATCCATATAGCGGGAGGGCAATCCGTAAAACAATGTAAAAAGCGCCTGCGTAGTACCGTTTGAGCCTGAATAGTGCCGCTTGAAATTGATCGCTTTTTCGCGGGAGAAGCGATGGGTGGCTGGCATGATCTCGGGATCTACCATATCCGGGCGTAGGGCATCCGACATCAAGAGAATAATATTCGGCAACTTTTCCTTATCCTTGACGGTGGAATCATAGGGTTCCAAAGGGTAGTTGACCCGGTTCTTCAGCAGTTTCAGAGACGGCTTATCAGACACAGGTGGTTCAAAACCCATATCCTTGAAAAACGTTCCCATCTGGGAAGGGATGTAGAGCGGAACGTCGTTGGCCAGCAAATAGATAGCGATATTTTTATTGTAGAGGTACCAGGCGTAGGCCGTCTTATCGACGGTGAAGGTCAGAAAAATGAGGAGTACAAAAGCCAGTTTCCTGATTTTACCGCGCAGTTTTATTGAGAGCCAGTTGGGCAGGGGAGAGCGGCAAATCATTTCATATATGGCCCAGGCCAGAATGATCCCCAACAGAATAGCCAGCAGAATCATCACTATTTCCAGTACGCCAATACCCAGAACCTGAAACACATCGGGCTGTTGTAGAATCTTGAGCACAAAACTATTAATATGGAATTTAAACTGGTTGAACACCCATTTTTCCATGTATAAATAGGTAAAAAATGAACCGGTGAAAACAAAAAGTACCGGTTTGAACAGCAGCCGTGGCAGGAACTTATAGGGCAGGTAAAACAGCAGAAATATCGTGGTCAGGATGTAAAAGGGATTAAAAAAAGTGGTCAAAAGCGTGAATAGAATTTCAGAGTAGCTATTCAGGAACAGATCGCTATTGAAATAACTCAGTGAGGAGATAAAAACGATACAGGAGATCGTAAAGAAGTAGAGAAAGAGTGTGTAACCGTTATCCTGTACATCGTTCTTTTTAAACCATTTCATAAAGATCATTTGATAGCTCTGGAAATTGTTGAGCGGGAGTTTCCGCCTTTCTTATTGATATTATATGATTATCATCTATAGAATGGTTTATCAATTTTATAACAAGTTATGACCTGGATCAAGATTTCCCTTCCCATAGATAGGTTAAAATATGTAAATGTAGAGGATTGATGACAAACACGGGAAACTTCAGCGCGTCTGACATGAAACAGTTTAACCAAGTATTTAAGATAATAGATGATCAAGAAAAATTTACTCACACTAGCAGCCGTTTTTGTTTTCCTGACACTCCTTTTTACAATCGGCAGATTAGGCTTTTTACTCTATCACTGGAATTTCTTCGCTGAATTTCACGGGTCCGAAATCCTGCTCTCACTTTTTGACGGTATCCGCTTTGATCTGGTAGTGATCGCTCAGACCATGGGGCTGATCTGTTTTTTTCTTTTTCTATTGGGAAACTGGAGTCACAATCGCTGGATCGGTCATCTCTTCTTTCTCCTGACACTGCCGGTACTGATATTCTATATCTCAATCTATGTCGCTGATCTAGGATATTACCAGATCATAAAAAGACACCTTTCGTTTGAGGTCTCTCTGGTTTTCAACGATCTGCCCGGGGCTTTGCGACAGGCTGTCTCCGGATACCTGTCTTTAATCATTCTCTATTTTGCGTTCATCGGCCTGCTCTCTTTCGGTTGGTATAAGTTCTGGCATCGGCTGCGGTCCATTCCCGATCAAAAAGCAGGGTTCTTAAAACATCTTCTGATCATTCCCATCATTTTTTCGGCACTGGCCATCATCGGCCGGGGGGGATTTCAGAGCAAACCCACTGACGAGAATTTCGCTTATCGCAACCAACATGTGCAACTTGGAAATCTGACGTTAAACGCTCCCTATACGGTGGGCGTCTCTTTGGCAAGAGACCGGGTTAAAAAACTCGAACTGCTTGAGACCAAACGTGCTCAAACCGCGATTCGAAACCTGGTAAAAATTCCAGGTGATACATTTTTAGATCCGGAATATCCGCTACTGCGCAAATCGATCTCGAGTTCGCCCTATACCCGTCCGCTTTCCAATATTGTCATCATCATTATGGAGGGCGTTCCGGCCCTGTGGACAGGCAGTTTCAACCCCGGCATCAAGAGCGACACCCCCTACATTGATCAGATAGCAGCTCAGGGGCTGAATTTTACCCGGTTTTTTGGAGCCGGTAGATACACAACCCAGGGGTTTGGAGCCCTTATTTCATCTATTCCGGCTCTGCCTTCAATCACGCTGATCAACTCTCCCTTCGTTCAAAACAGCCTGCTTTCTATTCCCAGGGCTTTGAAAAAGCTGGACTATGACATGCTGTTTCTTTCCGGATATTTTGAGGGCAGTGCCAGTATCGATTCCTTCATGAAATCAATGGGAATTCAAAAAACACTCAACCAGAACGACTTTCCCGACTTCGAAAAAATTTCTCATACCTGGGGTGTCTGGGACGAATATGTTTTCGATCGGTTTTACAGCGAGGTCAAACAGTTGCAGGAGCCCTTTCTGGCTATCATAGAGCCCTGCACCACCCATTCTCCCCATGATGTCCCCGACAAAAAATGGGAATACCACGATAAAAAATCTGCAGCCAGTTCATGGAAAAACGTTCTGCGCTATTCCGACTGGTCTATCGGGGAGTTCTTTAAAAAAGCATCGACTCTGCCCTCGTACAACAACACACTTTTCATCATCACTTCGGACCACGTCTCGGAAACGCTGCCGAATCAATATGCAGACAGCGCCCGACTGCCGCTGATCTTTTATACCCCGGGGGGTCAGATTCCGCCAGGCGAAAACGACAGCATCAGCTCACAAACGGACCTGCTGCCGACGGTCCTGGACTACCTAGGGCTGAACCCGGTACATGGCTCTGCTGGTCAATCAATGCTCTCCAGGGAACCGGACAGCGGATTTGCCATGCACTATAACGGATCATTTATCCTCTGGTTTCAAGACGATCTGGTTTCGCGCTATACCAATATGGTGCCGGACAGCCGTTACGACCTTAAAACAGACTGGAAAAACCAGAATAATCTGATCGACAAACGCCCCCGGCCCGATATCGATACAGCTTTTCTAGCCTATATGCAAACGATTCAGAACGGAATTCTCAAAAACCGAATATACAAATAGTCAGCAATGTCCGGTTAGCCTGTACCCTTTGCGTTTTCGGTCTTTGGCCTTCAGTCTGTTCATGGTTGTTTTTTGCTGAATTTGAAACGGACGATCTCCAGGATGGAATTGAAGTTATGGTTGACCTTAAAATAGCTGATCAGTCCGAGACTGAGGGCAAAGATCAGGGGCAGGTATAAAACAGCAGGAGAGGCTTCTCCCCGCAACAGCATTGATCTGGCTTGGGCATAGATCAAAAAATAGATGATAATCACAGCGATCATGTAGATAATATTGCCGGCTTTTGGACTGCGAGGATCGAATATCCCCATAGGCAACGCAAAAACCGCAAAACAGATACAGGAGAGGATCGTCACAATCCGGGCGTGAAGTTCATCCAGATAGTCATAGTGAAGCGCATCACTTGGGGGCGTCTTCTCAATCCTTTCCAGCAGTTCCCCCACTGTCAACTCGGTATCCGTTTTGTATTTTCGTGTGTTACCTTTATTTTTTTTAAATCGACTTGGCAGATTGCTTCGATTTTCTTTAGGGGGTACCAGATCGTAATCAAGCTGATCGTAGGTGATAATCCGATATCCTTCTTCTCCCAGATAAGTGTGTATTTTGCCATTATTAAGGCGAAACAGAATTTTTTGAGATGGGTCGTCAAAGTAGATTCTCCCCATGTCCGCTTCAATAGTGGTATGATGCTCTGCCAGAGTCTTGTCCGCAATAAAAATACCGCGCAACAAATCACCTTCTTTTTCAAAAATATAGATCAGTTTTTTACCGAAGAAATCATTGACCCGATTGACAGACAACTGAATTTTCGTATGTTTTTTCAGGATATTGAATTTCAGCTCTTCCAGCTTGGACATGCCGAAGGGACTGACATAAAAAGCCAGAATCATAACCACGCCTGCGATGAGCAGGGCGACAAATAGAACCGGTTTGAAAATATAGGAGATGGAAACACCGGAAGAACGCATCACGACCAGCTCATAATCTGAAGAGATGCGATTGATCCCCGCATAGACCCCAATCAGAATACTGACCGGACAGGCGACGAGCAGGATCGGGGAGAGCGAATAGAGAATCATCTGCACCACAGACTTCATCTCCAGCCCCGAAGCCTGGAGGAAAGGGATAAATTGAAAGATCTGATCCATCAGCATGATAGACGAGATAATCCCTGTCGCCAGAAAAAAAGGGAAAAGCAGTTCCTTTACAATGTAGAAGAAAAGAAGCATCGCAGATAATTATTAAACCTGTTATCCCATTTACCACAAAGATAGATTGTCCGGTTCACCGCCCAGATATTTCAACCCCACTGCAAAATAGAAAATACGCAGGATTCGTCCATCATCATCCTTGATGATCAGCGGAGGCAGGTGTTGGATCCGTTCAAAAAAATCCGTAAGTCTGGGTCTGTACGAAAATGGGGTATCAGAAACATAAATTGTATTGGCGCCCAGTTTTTTCTGCCCCTTTTCCCACATCAAAAAGCTTTTGCCGTGCACAACGTTTTTGTCCACATTCATCAGGTAAAACTGAGGATGTCCGGGTGTATAAAAACCCAGCATGGAGGCCAGACCATAATCCTTTGACGTCATGAAAAGCCCTTCGGGCCTTTGCTCCCATTCCTTTTTGATCTCGGAAATCCGTTGCCCCCCCGCCTGCCATCCAAAATAGTGGGATGCGATGGGGGCATCCTCATTGACGGCCGATGTATAAAGCATGCGATCAGGGAGCATTTTGGGAAAGATAATGAGTAAAAATATCCCCAGTGAAACCAGACCGGAAGAAACGACACTGACGCCAAACAACCATTTGGCTTTGCGACGGATAAGGGTGCTGATCGCTTCCCCTCCGGACAGCATCCAGATCACAATCAAAATGGATGCAACTGGATATAGACTCGCGGTATAATGCGCACCAACATCGGCAAAAAAGGAGATCGGCAGAAAAAAAACAAATGGAAAAGCGGTAATACTCAGCAGGAGCTGCATGGAGGGACGGTACCCACTCTCCACGATTCCAGCCCCGGGTTTTCTTGTCAAACGAATCAGCAATGCAACCAGTGCCACCAGCAACAGGACAAACACCACCGGCGAAGCCGCCAACATTTGTCCGGCAATATATTTCGCCGTTCTGATCAGATCATATCCCTGACTTTTTTGTCGCTGGTACAGATTGAACTGAAACGTCAACCAGTCATGGGTCATATTCCAGTGGAGAAAGGGCGCAAAAAGCAGCAGAGAAATAGAAACAGCAAGATAAGGCTCTTTTGAAAAAAGCTGGCGACGGTAGATTGGATT
Organism: Deltaproteobacteria bacterium; assembly: GCA_018645005.1. Classification (GTDB taxonomy): domain Bacteria; phylum SAR324; class SAR324; order XYD2-FULL-50-16; family XYD2-FULL-50-16; genus JAHJRI01. The sequence goes on from JABGPJ010000103.1 coordinate 35,008, forward strand.
CAACAGCAGGAAAATAAAAACACCCGGGAAAAACAGAACCGCCAGGAATTTTGTCATCAGCATCCCGCCGCAAGCAATCGCAGCAAAATACCAGAAACGGTTTTTCTCCTCGATAATGGCTTTTCTGACAAAAACAGTAGCGGCCGTGAAGAAAAAAACCAGAGGGCTATCTGTTGTAATGGCCGTGCCCAATATCAGGGATATCGGCAGCAGTGCATAGAACACTGCAGAAAGCACTGCTACTTTTTTCTCCCGGGTCACCTCGAAGGCGAGATAATAAAGGAATCCGATGGTGCCCAGGTGTAACAAAATGGACGTCAGACGCACTGTATATTGAAAAGTCCCGAAAATGCCGGTCACCAGCGCAATCAGCCAGCCTGTCATGGGTGGATGGGCGTAGTAACCAAAATCCAGATGCCGTGACCATTCCCAGAAGGTCGTCTCGTCAGAGAAGAGCGGCGGAATCACCGCCAGAACAGAGTGGGACAGAAAAACGACCACCAGTACCCCTGTCAGCCCCGGATGCCTTTTTAAAAATGAAACCATGGATTTTCTACTTCAGGTTTACAAGCGAATAATGACATCAGATACCAGACTCGGTTGAATGATCTCGAACACTTCTGCCGGTTTGATCACTTTCAGGCACTGGTTATCGATACAAGGCGTCTTGCGGTGATTGGACGCACTGACACAGGGAGAACAAGCCAGATTTGAGTAAATCGGCCTGGAGTTGCCCAGAGAGCCGTATAACTTAGGTGTTTCCGGTCCGAAAATAACAAAAGTCGGTAGTTCCGTCACAGCCGAGAAATGCCCTGGCCCGGAATCGTTGGTCACCATGCAGTGGGAAACGGCATAGAGTACCGGCAACTCAAGAAAAACCAGTTCTCCTGCGCTATTAATGCAGCGGTCACTGGAAACGCTGTCTTTCAAAGCTTGTGCCTCTTCTCTTTCAGCGGGAGCCCCTGTAATTAAAACCATCACATCAGGAAACGTCTTCAAGACCATGCGGATCAGTTCAGTGTAATACTCCGGCATCCAGCGCCGCTGAATCAACAGCTCGCTGGCGTTAGGGTTGATCAGCAACAGTTTATGCTTTGTATCATCATAACTCGGGTTCAATGCTTTTATTTTATCGCGCATGGCCGTCTTCTGCGAATCATCTATCGCCATCTTTTCCAGCGCGATCTCCCCATCGGATATTGCTTCCTTGGAAAAGGGCAGTTCCTGTTCCTCAGACATGGCTGCATTAACCAGGGCAATATAATTTTTGGCGATGTGGATATGGGGGTTGTAACTGACCTTATGGGTCAAAAAAGCGCCCCGGTATAACCCTTCATTGTGAAACGCATGAAAGCCGATCCGCTTTTTTGCGCCGCAGAGAATCGTCAGCAGAGCTGTAATCCTTTGAAACAAATCCAAATCAATCACCGTATCAATTCTATTTTTACGGGTCCAAATCAGAAACCGCAACATATCCAGGCTCATTTTGAAAAACGAATTCTCCCGGATACAGAAAATGTTCTCGTCTGCCACGGTGTTCAATAATTGCAGGCTTGGTTTGTTCTTCGCGAAAATCACAAAAAACAGATTTGCCGAAATTTTTTGCCGGATTTTTCTCATCGCCGGGTCCACCAGTACTGCACTGCCCATTTCAGGCAGTTCGATAAAGAGGACATTTTTAGAGGACAGATTTTTGTGAGCCGTAAAGAAACGGAATAGAAGCACAAATATCGACAGGAATAAACAGAGAGGCACCCCAATCCAGAAGTCCACTTTGCGCATAAAATCTACTTTCATATCTTCTCTTCAGATGAATTTCCCGGATGCTTAGGGTTGGCTTAACCTTGATAATCATAAAGTCGGAACAGGAAAAAGCGTCGCACCACTTTTCCAGCCCTGATCACCTCAATGGGCGGCAGCGCCTCCGCACGTTTAAAACCGTACTGTTTTACATTTCCAGGCGTATAGCGGCTGTCCGCTACGTAGATACCATTGGCACCTCTGGGAATACTCGCCAGCGTCCCTCTGCCCCAGATGTCATACTGTTCATTAACCGCTGTAATGGAATAGGCGGGGATGTGATTTGGGGTATAAAAACAAACAGGGGCGGCCATATTCAGTCTCCGGGTGAAAACCACGGTCGCCTTCTCTTTGGAGAGGCGGTCATATTCCACCTGAATCTGGCGACCGGCTTCAGGCCAGCCATACAATTCATTGGTCACGTCCAGATGGGGCTCCATCTTCATTATCGGATAGATGGACTGCGTCAATATCAACAAGGTAATAGCTGAGGAGAGCACGATGACCGGCGCCGGATGCAGAATTTTCGTCCACCAGCCGCCCGTGCGCCATTTTTTGTCCCAGAACCAGGGCAACGCACAGAACAACGTGGTATATCCCATCGCTGGCCAGTGGGGCTTACCAGTCGGTGACAAAGCGACGGCAATAGAAAAAACCAATAGATAAGGAACCGCCATCGTAAGCAGAAAAAGTGCCTTTTCATCTTTCTCTTTAAAGACCATTTTCCCCAGCTGGTACAACACCACAAGCGCAGCCAGAAAAGCCAGTGGGGACAAATACCCCAACTGCCCGGCCAGAAAAATCTGTACCGGCTCCCAGGTAAATTGAAAACCCTGGTTGCGTTCCACCAGGTGATACCTGAAAGAGGGAAATCCTCTCTGTATATTCCAGAAAATCACTGGTGAAAAGATCAGCAATCCTAGTAAAAATCCAAGCCAGGTCTTCATCCGCAACAACCAGAACCGGTGTTTCGCTGATAGAACCAGAAACAGACCGACACAACCGATTAGAGCCAACATATTATATTTACTCAACATCCCCAGACCCCAGACCACTCCCAGGGCAAACCAGAGATTGCCGTTCCCGCTTTCCACAATCCGATAAAAAATGATCAGGGACAGCAACCAGAACAGAGAAAGGGGTGCATCCGGTAGTAACATGAAACTGCCAATCGAGAACAACGGTATGATGGAAAACAGCAGTGCCGCTCTAAAAGCGATGCGATCATCTCCATACAAGCGTCGGGTAAACTGGTAGATCAATACCAGAAACAGCGCTGCAATCAGTATCGGTCCAAGACGGACACCAAATTCGTTATGACCAAATATCGAGCTGAACAGCCAGCCGATCCAGCCTGTCATCGGCGGGTGATCCAGGTAGCTCCAATCGAGATGCTGTCCCCACTCCCAATAATAGGCCTCGTCATCTACGAGCCGCAGGTAGACAGCGAAAAACAGCCTGACAGCAGTTACAATCGAGAGCAGGACTAGAAAACTTCGGTGACGTTGGAATGTTGATGTTTTTGACATATTCTGTTTCAAGCACTTTCTTCCGGTTATAATCAATCACTTGCAGCGGTGTTTATTCCACCTCTTTCGAGGCCAGTTTAATCGAAGAAAAGAAATACGGCAATTTCTTCATGGGTTATTTTTACTCAATCCAGCTTCTGCTGCGGCCTCCGAGGGCATAAATCATTTATGCGGTTTACCTTCAGGCACTGATTTATTATACTGCTGAAACACACAGCCGGATCTGCACAGAATGGTGCTGCCTGATTCAGATCATGAATCATATTAATTGGCCCCGCCAGGGTATCAACACTAGAGATCAAAAAACTGTGAACATCTTTGGCCGAAATGCCATAACAAAAAATGGAAATGCAGATGAATGCCTCACCCCCTCAAGTAGCAGTTTTGATTCCCTGCTATAACGAAGAGATTACCATCGGGAAAGTCATAGACGATTTTCGCAGGGAACTTCCAGAAGCAAGTATATATGTGTTTGACAATAACTCCACCGATCGAACGGCAGAAATCGCTGCAGAAAAAAATGTTGTTGTCATCAAAGAGAAACGACAGGGGAAGGGATTTGTGATTGGTTCAATGTTCAAAAAGGTTGAAGCCGACCTTTTTGTGATGGTCGACGGTGATGACACCTATCCGGCTGAGTCAGTCCATAAATTGATGCAACCGGTCCTGAACGAAGATGCGGACATGACAGTCGGCGCTCGGCTCAACAAACCCAAATCCAAAGCCTTCAAGCCCTTGAATCTGTTTGGCAATTATCTGGTCGTCAAGCTCGTCAACAATATTTTTGACAGCAACATGACTGATATCATGTCGGGTTACCGGGTCTTCAACCGGAGTTTTGTCAAGAATATACCGCTGATCTCAAAGGGGTTCGAAGTTGAAACCCAATTGGTGATTCAATCTCTATATTACGACTTTAAGATCCAGGAGGTCGATATTGAGTTGAGAGAACGTCCGGATGGGTCCTTTTCCAAACTCAACGCCGTCAAAGACGGGATTCATGTTCTACTGACCATTGTCAACATTGCCAAGGCCTATCGACCTTTGTTTTTCTTCGGCATCATTGGTGGGTTCATTCTGTTGTGCGGGCTGATCCTGGGGGGTATTCCCATTACTGAATTCTTCCAGACCGGGATGATCACTCATTTTCCAACCGCTATACTGGCTACCGGTCTCGTGCTCGTTTCAATGATATTTTTTGCCATCGGTCTGATCCTTGATACGATCAATTATCGAATCAAGGAAATCACCCAGATCATGATGAAACGTTGAAAAAATGATAAGATTTCAGATGTCCGCTGTTTTGGCAGAATATTCGCATAGCCATCCAGGACGATAATTTAAAGCAGAAATCATTAGATCTGCTTCATATCAAACCGATTCGGGAAAGATGCTATGACAAAAAAACACTGGACTATTCTGATTTTTTTAATCTTTATGATGGGTTGTTCAGCCCAGCGCCAATCAACATCACTCGTAAAAAGAGAGCGGAAGTTTTTTACCCCTGATAACTGGCAACAACCCATTGAGGGTAAGAGCTCTATCCAGCCTGTGGCAGCGCCCAGATCTGTTCCGGAAACAGCGGTAGTCCAACCGGCTACCAAGCCAAAAAACAAACAATTTAAACCCGATTTTACAAGGCCAACCACGAAAATAATGGCCAGTGCACCTCCAAAAACCACGACGAACAACGACGGTTTTCGGCCTGATTTCGCCAGTGCCGTCGCTCCATTGCCAGCAACAGCACCTGCAGCAAGGGTAGCAGGGAACTCCCGGGAACAGATGGATGGATATGCCTCATGGTACGGCCCGGGGTTTCACGGTAAAAAGACTGCTAATGGGGAAAGGTACAATCAAAATCAGATGACGGCCGCCCATAGAATTCTTCCGATGAATACATGGGTCCAGGTACACAACCTGGATAATAATCGGATTACGGTGGTACGTATCAACGATCGTGGGCCGTACAAGAAAAACAGGATTATCGATCTAACCCGGAAAGCTGCTGAATCACTAAAGTTCAAAGATAAGGGAACCGCCCGGGTTTCGTTGAAGATATTACAGTACCCCAAAAACTATGACCCTTCAAAGGGACTTGATCCATACAAGCAGGTTGTGGTTCAGATAGCCGTCTTCAAGGGAGAACAACGCGCCTATAATTTCAAAAATCAGCTCTCCCAGCGCTACGATCACATTCCATTTCTCATTGATGACCATAAGAAAAAGGCGTTTCATGTCATCGCCGGCCCATATGAGGAAAGGACCCAGGCGGTTAAAATCGCCAGAGCGCTGAAAGCGGAAGGAATCGATAATTTTGTCAGAAGTTATCGGAAATAACCACCGAATTTACCCATAATCCATTGGAATCATGATTTTAAAAGGGAGAAATAGACATCTGCTTAAACTGCTGCTGTTTTGCGGAATTATCAATTGCCTGTCGCTGGCAGGGATCAGTAATCGCATTTCAGCCCAGCCACGAATTGACTCCAGTGTTGAGTTCGTTGAATTCTGGAGTGACTACGAGTCTATTTTTCTCCTCTATCCCAATCTGGTCAAACAAATTTTCCTGAGCATTGTTGACCTGAAAGGAAACCAGCGGATTGCCACAAAGCATATCAGGAACGAAGTCCTGACATGTGGAGTCGGGTCAAACTCCCTTTCCGAATGCCGTCTGGATCAACTGAAATTGATCCGACGACAGCAAAAAATATCCAATAAGATCACCGTCCCTGTCAATATAACCAGTATTTCAGGGAAACCTTATAAAAAAAGTAAAAGTAGATATGTGCTCACTATTCGCTGGCAGCCGATTTTGTTTCACCCACCCGTAATTTCAGTCAAAAATTTCTGCCGTTATCTGGGTTCTGCCAACGAATCAAAATACTATAAAGTGAAAAAGGGCCTGGACCAAATTCAAATTAACCCCGTTTTTGAAAACAAGGTCTCTGTGATTACCAGTAAGTCCCGGGCCCTCAATCTATTAAACCTGTACCGAAACCCGCCCGCTGATTACAAAGACACCTTCTTATTTCAGGTGGATGTAGCGCATATGAAGCAGATCACCAACACGGCGATTTTCGATCTCTATCTCAAAGCAACCAGAGTTAAGATTAACTACCTGATGTTTCAGACCACTAAGGAGCTATTATTGTGAGCAATGTAAGCCGACAAAACATGATCGGCATGATACTCGCCGGAGGAACCGGCACCCGTCTTTGGCCTTTCAGTCGAACCATGACCCCCAAACAATTTCTCAACCTGGGCTCAACCCACGAATCACTGTTACAGGAAACAATTCGACGACTGTTCCCGCTATTCGACACAGATAAAATTTATATTGTTGGTTCGGTTGTTCATGAAATAGAACTTCATCGTCAGATTGAACAGTTGATGCCGGATTTCCCCCTTGAAAATATCCTTCTGGAACCCAGAAGCCTCAATACTGCACCGGCGATACTCTGGGGTCTTACGCGCATTCCCAGGCAGGATTGGAAAAAGCCACTCGTTATTTTACCAGCCGACCATTTGATCCCTAAAAGCAAACAGTTTTTAGAATATCTGGTAAAGGGAGCAGAACTTGTTCAGAAGGGCTGGATTGTTACTTTCGGAATTCAGCCGAATCGTCCGGATACCGGTTTTGGATATATTAAGGCAGGTAAAGAGCTGAATCCCGGGCATCAGGTTGAAAGATTCGCCGAAAAACCCGATCTGGAAAGCGCAGAAGCCTATGTCTCTTCCGGCGAATACAGCTGGAATGCCGGTATTTTTATGGCGACTCCGGAAACACTGGTCCAGGAGTATCGAAAACACTGCCCGGAAATGGTGGAGGCGTTCTTTCAAAACGGAAGTCCTCGGGAATTACTTCAGACCAAGGAAAAGGTTGAAGAGATCTTCGCCAGAGTCAAGCCGGACTCGTTTGATTACGCCATTTTGGAGCGGTCGGAAAAGGTGGCTGTGATCACAATGGACGTGGGCTGGAGTGATCTGGGTAGTTGGGAAGCGATCTACCAGAAAAGCGTCAAAGACGAAAAGGGCAATGTCACACGGGGGAATGTTATTCTCCAGGATAGCGAAAACTGCCTTATTTTCTCAGACAAAAGACTGATTACCGGCGTCGGACTTAAGAATCTGATTATCATCGAGACGAATGACGCCTTGCTTGCCTGTGATCTCAGCCGATCTCAGGATGTCAAAAAATTGGTGGAAACACTGAAAAGAGAAGACCGTTTTGAATACAAATTCCATACAACGATCGTCAGACCCTGGGGAAATTCCTCCGTACTTTCAGAGGGGGCCGGTTTTCAGATCAAAAACATCACTGTGCTGCCAGAGCAACGAATCTCTTTACAGCGTCATTTTCATCGCACGGAGCACTGGGTAGTCGTTGCAGGAACAGCTGAAGTCATTCGAGGTGACGAGACCTTTTACCTGACCGAGAATGAATCCACCTATATTCCAAAAACGATGAAACACAGGCTGACCAACCCCGGAAAAGCCCCTCTGGAAATTATCGAGGTGCAGATGGGAAGTTTTATCAGCGAAGATGATATTGAGCGCTACGAGGATGATTTTGGCAGAGCCTGAAAATCATCCTCTGTCGTTTTTCCTGCCTAGGGTCGGTTCAAAAATTAATTGAAATTCTGTTTGCAAAATGTTCAGTGCTTTTAGGACTTTTGCAAATTGATTATGTGAAGTTATTTTTGAACGATCCCTTAGGGTCGGCTCAAAAATTACTTGGCATTCTGTCAGCAAAATGTCCGGTCTTTATGGGACTTTTGCGGACAGTTTATGCCAAGTTATTATTGTACGATCCCTTAGTCACTGAAATCAGTTTCGGCCCGACGGTTTTTCTCCCAGGCAGTTTCGTTTTGCCTTGGATCCACTGGCTTTTCTTCGCCGTAGGAGATAACCGAAATATTCTCCTCCGACAGACCCAGACTGATCAGAAAGCGTTTCACAGTGAATGCCCTTCTCTCACCCAGAGCCAGATTGTATTCGTTAGATCCGCGCTCATCTGCATGACCGGAAACAACAACTTTTAGCTGATCCTTATTCTCCGCATCAGCGAAAGAGTTGATCAGTTTCGTCTTGAATTCCGATTTGAGATACGACTTGTCATATTCGAAGAGGACGTTTTCGATCACAATTGCCACAAGCTCAGCAACCCGGGATTCTTCGGCAGCTTTTTCTGCAACCTTGGCAGCTACCTCCGCTTCTTTTGCAGCTTCGGCTTCCTGAGCGGCTTCGGTTTCCTGAGCAGCTTCGGCTTCCTGAGCAACTTCAGCTTTCTGAGCAGCTTCGGCTTCCGGAGCAACTTCAGCTTCCTGAGCCACTTCGGCTTCCGGAGCTACTTCAGCTTCCGGAGCTACTTCGGCTTCCTGAGCCACTTCGGCTTCCTGAGCCACTTCGGCTTCCGGAGCCACTTCAGCTTCCTGAGCCACTTCAGCTTCCGGAGCCACTTCAGCTTCCGGAGCGGCTTCGGCTACTTTAGCGACTTTGGCTACTTCAGTGGCTTCGGCTTCCTGAGCAGCTTCTTCGACAACCTCAGTCTGCTTTTCATCTGTCACACTGGTGCTAATTCCGCTGTAACTCTCTTTGCTAGCGGCATCCTTCAGATAAAGCAGAAAATATTTGTTTCTGCTGGACGGAATGGCCGTATCCTGCGGAATCGAAAAAAGTAGATCACCGCTGATATTCACGGAGACCTCAGCAATTTTGTTACCCTTGCCAGAGCTGCTTGCTGTACTCCCCCAGTAGAGGACGTACTGTCCAATTCCGGTGGGTTTGGGTGCATTATTCAATTTTAACAGGACATCACCAGCAACCTCATTTGCATCAGTGTCGGTATCTATGAAACTGAGCTTGATTTGATTCAGGAATTTGCTGTCCCAGGGCTTGACTGGCGCAGGCGGCGTACAGCTAGCCAAAAATAGAAAGGAGATCATTAGGGCAAATGGGACCAGAGACCTTCGAAGAGTTTTAGAATCCATATCCACTTATTCAAAAAAGTTTAAAATCAAACAATTATTAAGAAAAAAAACGATCAGGCCGGTTAATTAGGACACTTTCCATTATTGGCATTTATTACGTTAATCACCACAGTCTGGCAACCTTTTTTTGAAAATATCAACTCTTGCCGATCCAGAAAGGCCCGGGTAGCAATCCAAAATCAGTGTACAGAATTATTTTACAGAACCCGTTATCCGGTCTTTTCGGGGAAATCGTCAGTCTTAACAAGCGTCACTATATCGTTATCATCACTAAATGTAAATCGCTAATCTGGCAGCTCCAATTCATGAAAATACCTGCTTCTCTACTCCAAATTCGCCTCCAGGCATTCGCAACAGCTTAAAGCCCAGCTTAAAAACTTGCTAAAATGGGGTTAACTCTTATAGAATTTCTTGACGAGGAATCGAAAGAGATCATCTATCTTCACAGCGTCTCACAGGCGATAACAATTATGCTTAAACTCATTGCCAGACTCTTCCCGCTGAGGGCTATCAAACTGTTTCTGAGGTTCCTGGCAAGCCTGGCCAGTGCAATTGTCATTGTCAGCGGATATCTTTTTTTCATCAGTAATAATGGAAGGGATAGGGAAGACGAGAACGCAATAGATAAAAGTGAGGACGACGATTACGAAAACGAACTGACAGAAGAGTCGGATTAAATCGGTCCGAGTGCTTTCCAGTTGTAGCTTTTTCGGTAAAAAGAGGGCAATTCGCCCTTGTTTTCCAAATGCCACTCCACAAACACCAACGTCTTGGAATTAGCATACCCGCCACCGCATATTTCACCAAACGATTCAATAAAAGGCTGACACAGCTGTTTGAAAAGCGCATCTCTTTTCCATTTTGCAAGAACCGAAGCCGCCGCAACGCTGAAATGGGACCTGTCTGCCTTATTCACGGCATGAACCGTTCTGTTTATCAGTGGCTGAAACAGGGTTGCCCCATCCAGAACAACTTCATCAGCGGGGAGCGCAGTTATAATCACGCTGGCGGTATTCTGTTCAAGTCGGTTGAGTGCATGCTCCCGGACATGTTCATCGATTATTTCCGGAGTCAAAACAATCAACTCGTAGCTGAAATTGGCCATGATGCGATCGGCCAACTCTTCTCTTCTCGCTTGCCCCCTTGCATTGCTGCCGAAAAGTTTTGAATCTTTCACCCCCCACTCTTCCAGCGTTGAGAGCTCGCTCTGCAAAACACGCACGCCAGCCATAACCATCGGCCCGAGAACAGGACCCCTTCCAGCTTCATCGATACCAAGCTCTGTTTTATTCATCTATGATCGCCTATGGAATCAGCTGGATCGAATGCCCAACCTGGATTGAGTGCCGACGGACATAACCAGCGGGAAGTTCCAGCACCATATCCGCTGCAATCCCATGACCGTAACGTTTCAGGTAATTGTCTTGCATCAGGGTTGAGGGAGGGGGTACCTGGTGTTCAATAGAGACGATCTGTCCTCTATGAATCCAGAGGATATCAATGGGAATGCGCATGCGTTTCATCCAGAAGATGCGTTCTCCCGGGGATTTGTATATAAACAGCATCCCGGTTCCATCGGGGAAATTTTTTCGTCCGCCCAGCCCCTGGATTTGCTCTCTTGAGGTTGTCGCATATTCCACCCGGATGAGGTGTCGATCATGGATCAGCAGTTTCTTCCACCCTGAGGCGGGCCCACTGTCGGAAATCAAAAAAAAGATACACAAAAAAAAGATGATTTTTCCAGCCATCCCGTTCTAATTTGAGCGGTTATTCTCTTTTTTAAGCCTGTTCTGAATCATGCGACGTTTCAGCGGCGGCAGGCGGTCGATAAACAGTTTTCCATTGAGATGGTCCAGTTCGTGCTGGATGCAGATCGCCAGTATTCCCTGGGCTTGAAGTTCGTGGACCTCCTGATTCAGATCTTGAAAGCGCAGGCTGACTTCCGCAAAGCGTTTGATCTCCGCCCGGAATTCGGGAACAGACAGGCATCCCTCTTCGATACAGCTTTCTCCACCAGTCTCGAAAATTTCGGGGTTGATAACAGCCACCGGCTGTTTTTTCGATTCAGGGTCCTCTTTGTTATAAAAAACATCCATCACAAACAATCTTTTATCCTCGTGTATCTGCGTCGCAGCCAGTCCGATTCCTGGCTCATCATACATAGTTTCGGCCATGTCATTGACGAGGGTTTCCAAAGCCTTGTCGAACAGGGAAACAGGTTTGGCAACGATTTTTAAAAAAGGGTCGGGGAAGGTCAGAATTTTCAATAACGCCATTTCGATTTTTCCTGGTTGTCAAGGACAGCTTCGGTGAGTGTCTTCTATTCGGGTTCTCTGGAACTTTTCGGAGAAACGGCTCAAGTACTGCCGTTTAAATTTATTATAGACAGAGTCTTACCCTTTGACAATCCGTTAAACGCGGTGGTTGGCGATCAATTATTATTGACAAGATGGTAATCCTGCCGAATATTTTGAGCGATTTTGGAGATGGAGATTGAAGCATTGGAACTGGGTGAGGTGATAACTACCGGTCTGCGCTGTCGTATGGATTGGATGACGGTGTTGTCGTGTTCAACGAATCCCACATAACCGATATCGACACCAAAATACTTTTTACACGCCTGACTCATAGAAAACCCAATGCGCACGTCTGTTGGCGTCCTTACCTGGTTCAGCACCAGTTTCGGATTGAATCTGGCCAGCTCGTATTTCAGGGTTTCTCCGGCTTGCGTGTTGATGTCATAAATCTCTGTGACCAGATCAGCGGGTGTTCGTGGATTTTCTTCGTTTTTGGTGTCGGTAATCCGTTCCAGAAATGATTTAACGCCGGTGTGTCGGACCACGGTTTTCAACTTTCGATAAAAGGCTGATTTGACGAACCGATAAGTGTTCTCAACGGATGTCGGCTCTGATGCAGTTACCAGTATACCCTTATCCGCCGATAGAAACAGATCCAGCGTATAAGATGTGGTACCGGCGCCCAGATCGACCAGAACATAGTCAACGTTTAAGGAAGTGATCGCTTTAATCAATTTGTTTTGCTGGATGATATTCAAATTGGCCATACCCAGAACATCCTGAGCGCCACTGGCCAGCTTCAGATTTGGGATACCTGTAGGCAGCAATATGTCATCCAATCGTAGCTGACTATTTTTGATAAAATCAGAGACACTGATAATGGAGGACGAAATACCCAGGAAAGTATGCAGATTGGGACCGCCAAAATCCGCATCGATCAGCACAACGCTGTTCCCTTTTTGCGCCAGATCGATACTTAAATTGCTGCAGAGGAAACTCTTGCCGACCCCTCCTTTACCGCCCGCGATTGCCCAAATACCTTTTTTTGCCATTATGCCTAGTCAGTTAACCTTTTCAACTGACAATAATTACAACTTTATAGCCCGTTGAGATTTCAAAAATGGGTGAAAATGTCAGCAATCGTACTGCAAAATAAGATCCAAATTCTTGTTTAAAAATAAATTTGATTTCTTTCAGATCAGAAGCCGGAACGGCAATACTTGAAGAGAACAGAGAGGTGTCATTTTCAACAAGATTCCGAGGCACGTCTGCGCTTTATTCAGACAACTGGCCGGCTTTTTCTTTAGTTTCGTTACCCTCGACCGTTTTCTGACTGGTGTCCTCCGATAAAGGTCCTTGTGAACCTTCAGTGGCAGTTACTTCATTTTCAGTGACCGGTTCATCAGCCTTAGATTCCGGTTCTTCAGCCTTAGATTCATGTTCATCGGCCTTAGGTTCCGGTTCTTCAGCCTTAGATTCCGGTTCTTCAGCCTTAGATTCCGGTTCATCGGCCTTAGGTTCCGGTTCTTCAGCCTTAGATTCCGGTTCTTCAGCCTTAGATTCCGGTTCATCACCTTCGAGACTATCTGCTTTGTCAGGAGTAGATTCTTCAGGAGTAGATTCCTGCTGAACTTCTGCAATCGTACCCTCTTTTACAGGAGTTGTCATTTCGGGAGAAGAACCTTGTGAGACATTTTCAGGCATTTCCTTTTTTTTAGGAACCGCCTCGCTATGAGCAGAACCCTGAGAAACATCCTCAGTGCCCTCCTTTTTTACAGGAGCCTTCTTTTCGGGAAATGGTTTCTGACCACTTACTTGACCATTTTCCGATTTTTCAGGAACGGCGACTTTCTGAGGAGAATCCGGTGTAACATCTGTTTGGCTGTCGGTTCCCTCAAAAACAGCCTCATCCGCAATGGTTTTTTTAGAAATATCAGCAGTACTGTCAGTCGCCAGCACGGATTCGTTTAATGGCTGATCAACAATTGTCTCAAGTTCTTTCAGTTTTTGTTTAGCCTTTATGGTAAAAATATCCTGCTCATCAACAAGCGATAGTTGAAGAAGCAAGGTATTTTGCTCGTTTTTCATGCCCAAGGTACCGAAGACCTCACTCATTTCAAAAACCGATCGGGATAAATAAGGGCTATCAGGAAATTGCGAGACTAGTGTGCTGTAATATCCAAGGCTTTCCTGCAATTCACCAAGATGTCTGTTTTTTGATGCCAGATAAAAAATCAGGAGGTCTTTCGGAAATTCGGAGATTGGGTTATTAATCGTTGATAATATCAAATTCTCCGAATGAGATTTTTCTGCCAGTGTGTCTAAAATGATCGATTTTAAAAGACGCTCCAGGTCTTCAAAATCATTACTGAGCTTAGTTGTAGAACTGGCTTCGAGTTTCTCATCGAATTTTTGGGATTCATTTCTGAGCGCAATAACCTGTTTCAGAAGCTCTTCGTTTTCTTTTCGCAGTCTTCCAACCAGGAGTTGGAAGTCTTCCTGTTGAGATTTCCAGGCTTTATCTTTCTTATCAAAATCTTCTTTTAGCTCCAGGAAACTTTGTTGCAACTCAAAAACGGTTCTGCCGATCTTGCGAACCCTTTCTGAGGTGTTAACTGCATTTGCCAGATCAGGAAAAAAAAATCCCAAACAAGATATCAAACAAACAACTACGATTTTTGCCATTTGCGGACGTAAACAACGGTTACTATATAAGTTTACTGCAGAGCTGGTCCCCAGCGGGGATTGGTTTCACTAATCTGGCTAGAAGTTTTAACGGCCCGATGATATTCGCCTCCACTAGCCAACATATAGTAGATTTTCATAATATCCGTGCTGTCACTCTTTGGTTTCCCGGTAAACGCAATCAAAGAACCATCCGGCGACCAAGTCGGTGATTCCGCATCGATATCTTCACCTGTAATCCGTTTTTCAATCCCAGTTTTGACATCAATTCGATAAACCGATGAGACCTTGTTTCTTATTCCTCGGTAAGCAATCAATTTACTATTTGGTGACCAGGCAGGCGTCACATTGTAGCCACCTTTCTTGGTCAGGCGATTAACCTTACCTGTCTTGAGATTCATTAGATAGATCTGCGGTGCTGCGGTCTGGTCTGAAACAAACGCCATCATTGCACCATCTGGCGATATTTGGGGTTCTGTTTCAATTGTCTTATTAAAGGTCCACTTTTTTACCATTTTCAGTTCCGGTGCAACTTCAGCGTATGGGGAACCATTGATTTTGTATTGAACAATATCAGAATTCTGATCTGAAATATGCAGTGTCAGAAAAACACTACCGTCCGGTGCCCAATAAGGGCTACTGGCTTTACCTGCTTCCGCAAAAACGCTTATTGACTTATATCTCAAGGGATTGAGCTGCTGAACACTTATGATAGTTCCACCTTCGGTATGGCTGGTATAGATGATTTTATCCATATCGGGATTCCAGCTGGCCCCGTAATTGGTAAACATGTTATAGCTGACCTGTTCCGTTCCTTCGGGAATCCCAAAAGGAGTTTTATACATTACTTTTCGTCTTTGCTCCAGATTTGACCAGACCAGTGTACTACCTAAGGAACCTTTAATTCCGAACAACTCTTGCAAAAGCCTGTTTCCAATTTGAGCGGCTTTGAGATTTAAATATCCGGAATCTGTTCCTCGAAAGCGCAGACCAAAATACTTCGGTTGAACCTGACTGCCGGGTCCGCCGATCAGGTTCAAAACAATTTCTTTGTCCTCTACAGATTTTTCTATTTCCAGGATGTAATCCGCCGAATCTTTAGCACTGACGTTCTGAAACAAAAGGGTTTGCTCCAGCAATTTCCTTAGTTTGCTGACAAAAACGTTGTTCAATCGACTACTCTTTTTAGCGCTTAAGTGTACTGTCGCTTTTTTAATTCCGGGATTATCGATATCATAAAAATCTGCAGCATATCCTGAAATACTGAAAAAACAAACTATTCCAAACAAAAAAAGACTCGTTTTGATAGTTTTCATGGCCGACCTCGCTAGTTAAGGTTTGTTTGAGAGGATTTAAACCGTAAACCGATTTCAGTAAACTCTCCGGGAAAATTCTCTGGCAGTGGTGGTAATTGAACCAGATTCGCAAACACTCTTTTAATCGATTGATCATACAAAAAATTGCCGGAAGTTTCCACCGGCTCATAAAACAGGATCCGTCCGTTTCTAGCTATCTTAACCTTCATTAATACCTGCAGGGAAGGATCTAGTTCCAAAGGAATATGCCAATGAAGCTTAATCGTATCATTTACCAAAGGCAGGTATTTTCGGAGCATCGCCTCACTCATAGGAGAACTCTTCCATTTTCCGCGAAGCATGGTCCCCGCTAATAGTGCTTTATTATTGGAAATGACGGACTGTATTTTTGAATAACCTTCCCAGGATTTAGTGTCAACTGTTGATTTTTCAGTTTTCTTGTCAGCCTCACTTCCTCGTTTTATTAGATTAAAACTCCATGCTTTGACCAGGATATGAGCCGTTTTTTTAACCCGCTGGCGAATCCTTTGTTCTTCTTTCTTGGTTGGCTTCGGTTTGGTCTCAATAATATCTTCGACCTTTTCAAGTTCCAGAACTTCGTCCTTTTCTGGTACCTTTACAGCCACCGCATCAATGGTGACTTCCTTTTCCGATACCTCCTCAGCAATATCTTTGGCTTCTTCCAGTACTTCTGGTACTTCTTTTACAATTTCTTGTTCTTCCTTAAAGATATCGAGTTTTTTTTCTACAATTTCTTCCAGTTCTTCTATTTTTGGTTCTTCTTCTACTATTTCTTCTTCCGGCTCGGGTTCTTCTTCTACTGTTTCTTCTTCCGGCTCGGGTTCTTCTTCTACTATTTCCTCTTCCGGCTCGGGTTCTTCTTCTACTATTTCTTCTTCTGGCTCGGGTTCTTCTTCTACTATTTCCTCTTCCGGCTCGGGTTCTTCTTCTACTGTTTCTTCTTCCGGCTCGGGTTCTTCTTCTACTATTTCTTCTTCCGGCTCAGGTTCTTCTTCTACTATTTCTTCTTCCGGCTCTGTTTCAGCTGGTTGAGTTTGTGGCTCAAATCCCGTGGGTTTCTTCTCAGCTGTTACTTCTTGGGCTCTTCTCAGAGCTTCTTTTGTCTGAATTGAGACCAGTAAGTCCTCTGTACCTACTGCTAATTTCGCTGTTTTTTCCAACTCACCGGGCGGTAGCAATAGTTGTCTGATT
Source organism: Deltaproteobacteria bacterium (assembly GCA_018645005.1). Taxonomy (GTDB): domain Bacteria; phylum SAR324; class SAR324; order XYD2-FULL-50-16; family XYD2-FULL-50-16; genus JAHJRI01. Next base: position 51,837 of record JABGPJ010000103.1, read on the forward strand.
TGTTGCGAATCAAGCAAATCGACATTCAAGCTTTTTGACTCCAATTCAGCTAGAATTTGGAGTTTGCCATCCTCGCTGTAAGCGTATAAAAACATCCACGTGAATAGCGAAATGTGCAGCAAAAGCGAAACAGAAAATCCGATCTTGAAGTGATTTTCAAGGGGCGAACTTCTATTTTTTATCGAAAACAAGTCCAATATTGCCATGGCCCTGATTATTCAAAAAGACCATCAGATGCAACAGATATTCATAGGAAACGGATTTATCTGCTTGAATAAAAACCTTTCTAATATCTAGTTTTCTGGTTAAATCCCTAAATGATTCAAAAAAATGGCTCAGTTTGAATTTCTTTTTTTGATAAATAACTTGCCCCTTATTGGTTAAGCCTAGAATAAGTATTTTATTAAAATCGAGTTTTTCTTGCGATCCTGCTTTGACCAGCTTTTCCTTTGGCAGATTTACACCTACTGAACGGGTCATTATCGGCGCCGTCACCATAAATATGATCAGTAACACCAACAATATATCCACAAATGGGGTCACATTAATCTCGGATAACCAAGATTCGTTTTTTTCAGACGTCTGCATTTGGCTGACCTTTCCTGAAAAAATAACGTTCTTGGATTTTGTTCTGGAAAATCAGGCAAAAGCGATCGTGTTCTTCGCTCAGTTTTTGAATCCAGTTCTTGTAATAATTAAATCCGACCGAAGCGGGAATAGCCACAAACAAACCCAACGCAGTGGCTATCAAGGCTTCGGAAATCGCAGGCGCCACAAATGCCAGATCTGCACTACCCATTCTGCCGATTTCATGAAACGCGTTAATAATACCGATTACAGTGCCCAACAACCCGATAAAAGGGGCCACGTTACTGGTAGTTGCTAATACTCCGATGAAAGTTCCCCGTCTATTCCGCTCCTGATTTTTCATCCGTTCAAGCGTTCTCCCGATGTTCTCATCGATATGAGACTTAATGAGCTTTGTATCCTGATCGGTGTCATACAGATTCGGAAAATGGTTCTCAATTCCTTCAATCTCTTGATAACTTTCATGAAACACTGCAGCCAGTCCCCGCGGTTCTTTTCCCATTTCCTCGATTATTTTAATCGTCTCAAAAAGGTCCGTCAAGTCCTTGGATTCGTTGAACTTACTTAAAAATTCGGTATCATGTCTATCTTCCTTTCTCAGTTGTATCGCCTTGGCAACAACAATTGTCCAGGTATAAATAGACATAAATACCAGAATCAAAAAGATCGAACTAACAATCGGTCCTGAAGATAACAAGACGTCAATATATGACGTTGATCCCATACTGTCTTAGGTAAGTTTATTTATAATTTAGAGTTTGCCTTCTTGATGATTTTATTTAAATACAACAAACTACCTTAAAACCCAAACCAGATCAGATCGTCGGTTGTCTTGCCACCAGGCTTCCATATTACCAGTTATTCTTTCCGTCGGACATTCCTCGCCTTTACTTACTCCTCGAATGTCGTTTGTACTGAAATGCTGACTGGTGACCAAAGGTGTGATGCCTGTCCAACGTCGATCTCCGAGGGATTTATTATAACCGTTGGAGCCTCGTTCATCGCAATTACCTTCAATTTGAAGAATGATATTCCGATACCGAACCGCTTCATCAAAAATCATATCGACTTCAGAATAGAGTTTATTGGAAGCTTTTTTATGAACAGAGAAGTCGTCATATTCAAACATAATTGGAGCCAGAACGAATTGATCGATGGCTGCAGTTTTGGCGCAAAACGCATTTTCGATTCCTAGTTTTCTATTACGCAATAACCGTTTATAAATCTTAGCCAGAGCATCAATTTTTAAGTCTTTTTCCTTCTTATCCAATTGATGTTTGCTGGCTGCCAATTCCTTGATTTTTTCATCACTCAGGTTGGTTTTCTCTCTTAAGATTTTTTCCAGCGCTTTAGTGTCTTTAGCCGCAATAATTTCAGTTCTCAGTTTACTATATGCAACCAACTTTTTGATCTCATCGTCGCTAAGATTAGTTTTCTCTCTCAACTTAGCTTCCAACTCTTCCGAGTTGAGCTCTGAATTCACCAAATCTGCCACATTCTTATCGTTTAATAGTGCTTTAATTTCGTCACTCTGAATCATTTTAAGCAGCTTGCCGGTGAACAGCTTCTTTTCATCTTGAATTTTTTCCTTTTCGGCCTGTATTTTCTTCAGCTCTTTGATGTCCTCCTTTGAAACTTGAGCGATTATCGCCATTTTTTCCTGGTAAGTTTTTTTAATTTGTCTGTTTTCCAAAATTTCAGCCTGTCCAAGCTGCTTGGATGTGGCCAGGTCCTCAAGATATATAACCGGCTTGGAAGGTATGGCAGATTCGACAGATTTGACAGGCTGGACAGGTTGGACAGGTTGGACAGGTTGGACAGGTTGGACAGATTTGACAGGCTCAACAGGCTTGGCAGGCTTGGCAGGTTCGACAGGAGTACACGCAACAAGCAGGATTGCTGAAGCTATAATAATGAAAGGGCTCCGCACCATTTTATCCTCCAAAATTTAATATTTTACAAAAATCATCTCTAATTTAGCTTTTTTTAATTTAGCGATGATGTACCGGTATACCAATAAAATTTGAGTTGAACATCAATAATTACTCTGAAAATGACGCAAAGCAGAATTTCGTTGAATTTCCCACTTGACTCATCGTGACTGCTGATTATTTCTTACAATGACAAACGAAGTCGGAATTAAATACCGGTCATCACTTGAGCGTAATAAACGACGTATTTTACTTGCGATGACAGACTTTGCTTGCTTTTTTTATAAAAAGCTCAACTCAAACCAAAAAGTTTGAAAAAACTGTCGGCTCCATCAAATTGAAGGAGTGACGTAACTATTTGTCAAAAATCAAACCCGTTTACGGTAAATCGAAGGGGGGTGAGTTCCATGACCTCGGTGATAGATTCGCTGTATCCTCGGTGATAGATTCGCTGTATTTTTATAAAAATGCAACCATTAATATCATGAGTTCTAGAATTATCGTGTGACCTTACTCCGAAGAAAGCATCTTTACAAGGTTGTCATTATCCCATCCCAGGACAATCGCATAACCTTACTTAGAGGTGAGCATCTTTACA